>NZ_CP007203.1:293974-295511 GCF_000340565.2 Nodularia spumigena CCY9414 | reverse complement strand
TCTGACTGGACGGTTTCTGTGTCCCAGAGTTCGGTATTGACAGCACCAGGACAAATGGCTGTGACACGAATGCCGTGGGCGCGTTCTTCTTGTGCCAAGGTTTGAGAAAGTGCCATTACACCAGCCTTGCTGACGCTGTATACTCCCCAACCAGGAAAGGGTTGCTTGGCAGCAATTGAGGCGACGTTAATTATTGTGCCTGTGTGGCGTGAGCGCATTCCGGGTAATATTCCCATCAGGCATTGAAAGACGCTGGTGAGGTTCAAGTTTATGACTTTCTGCCAATCTTCTAAGGGGGTTTCGCTCAGGTTGGCTGTGTATGCTATGCCCGCATTATTTACTAATATATCTATGCCTCCAAAGTCAAGGGCGATCGCCTCTATTTCTGCTTTGACTTGAGTTATATTCGCAAGATCAACAGCGTAAGCTTTGGCTACTACTCCTGTATGTCTAGCTGCTTGGGCTACTGTCTCTAACTTATCTAAAGAACGGCTGACTAAGGCGACATCAATTCCCGCCTTGGCAAATGCTAAAGCCGTTGCTTTGCCAATTCCACTACTAGCCCCAGTAATTAGGGCGCGTCGTTTATCAAGACTCATGCTGTCTCCAATTTTGTTGGCAGTTCTGAAAACTTTTTTCCACCAGCCAATTACCCAAATCTTGCGGATGGGTTAAATTTAATTAACCTGAATTTCCGATGATTTATGGTTGATAACTAACTGCTAATTTTTTCTGTGAGCGTGGGTATTTTTTCCCGTCAGGTGTGTTCCCAGTCAGGATAACAAATGTTTAACTGGGAAATTATGTCATAGATTTAAATGTGATTACTGAATAACAGGCAAATCACTGAATCAAATCAAGTTGATTTGCTTAAAATACAAAAACCTATGGCTGTTGAGATTGTTAAAAATCTTTAAGTAGCCATAGGCATTATAACATTGCTGATGAGTAAAGCGGTTATTTTCTCGCAGGATTAGTGGGCAGCTTCAGTAAAAACACCAATTTTACGGAATTTTTCATAGCGGAGTTGCCGACGTTCTGGAGATGTTAAGCGGTTGAGTTGGTCTAAGTTGTCTAATAAGCTCTGCTTGAGAGTTGTGGCGGCTTTGAGTGGGTCAGAATGAGCGCCACCAGTGGGTTCAGGTAATATTTCGTCGATGATTCCCAAGTTTTTCAGGTCGTGGGAAATAATTTTGAGGGCGACTGCTGCTTGGGGAGATTTGCTAGAATCTTTCCACAGAATGGCGGCACAGGCTTCGGGGGTAGCGACGGTATAAACGGCGTGTTCAAACATCATGAGGCGATCGCCTACGCCAATACCTAAAGCGCCACCAGAACCACCTTCGCCGATGACTGTGCAGATAATTGGCACATCAAAGCAAAACATTTCCCGTAGATTATAGGCGATCGCTTCCCCTTGTCCTTGGTGTTCGGCTTCTATGCCTGCCCAAGCGCCTGGGGTGTCGATAAACGTTAAAATCGGCATCCCAAACTTATTGGCGTGTTCCATCAAGCGCAGGGCTTTCCGATAACCACC
>NZ_CP007203.1:293139-293914 GCF_000340565.2 Nodularia spumigena CCY9414 | reverse complement strand
TTAGCCGCTTACATTGTCCATTGGCGGCGCATTCGTTGGCAAGCCGGAGCCAAATGGTTTCTAGAACACCTGCTAGATGGCGACCCTGCCAGTAATAATATGTCATGGCAGTGGGTAGCCAGCACTTTTAGTCATAAACCTTATTTTTTCAATCGTGAGAACCTAGAACGCTATACCAAAGGAGTTTATTGTCGCCAATGTCCCCTTTACGGCCATTGTGACTTTGAAGGTAGCTACGAAGAATTAGAACAACGACTATTTCCCCAAGGAGAATTTATCAAAAAACCCAATAGTCAAAGTTGGCAAAGAGGCAAAAAAGGTAAAAAATGAGTAAACCAATCGTTTGGGTACATGGAGACTCCCTGAGTCCCTACAACCCCGCCTTACAAGAATACCCCAAAGCCCCAGCCATCTGGGTATGGGACGAGGAATTAATTGAAGAATCGCAACTAAGCCTCAAACGCATCACATTTATCTATGAATGCTTATTAGAACTACCCGTGATCATTCGCCGTGGTAAAGTAGCCCAAGAAATCTTAAAATTTGCCCAAGAAAACCATGCCGATTTAATAGTAACATCCACCAGCCCCAGTCCCAGATTTAATCACATTTGCGACCAAATAGAAAAAACCTTACCCCTAGAAACCTGGGAAACAGAACCATTCTTTGAATACGAAGTTACATAGACCTCAAAAGATTCTCCCGCTATTGGAAATAGCCGAAAACACCTCCTCACCTAACTCCCCTGCTCCCTGCTCCCTGCTCCCTGCCTCTT
>NZ_CP007203.1:290698-293079 GCF_000340565.2 Nodularia spumigena CCY9414 | reverse complement strand
TATGTTGATTCATTTCTGAGAGTCTTTGATGAAGATGGCAATGACGTTATTTTTAGTGATGATGATCTAGCTTTTAATAGCTCGTTAGTGTATACAGAATTCACTGATAATGAATACCCCAGTCTAGTTTTCCCGACTCGGTTGATCGCAGTTATTACGAAGGACATACCACGGGGTATAGCTTTATTGGCTTAAGAGTGGACAGAGGTCAAACTTNTTACATTGCTGTTTCAGATTATGACAACCAAACTTATAATCCTAACAGTCTCGATGGGCGTTCTGGTACTGGTACAGGTGGTTTGTTTGACCTGACTGTACAGTTTTTCAGTAATGACCAAAAGTGGTAGTATTACACAGGCATTAAAAAATAATTATATACCAATAAATGTCACAAACCTCCCTGGTATAATTGGTGGGGATAGTAATTTGGAGACGGGAGAATTCATTGAAGTAGGCGATCGCGATGTCGATTTTTTCAAAATCAATTCTCCTAACGCCGGGATTTTAGAAATTGATATCAAATCCTATGGTGATCCTACAATTATTGACGAAGTTGATGCCGTTGTCTTTATCTACGACAGAGAAGGCAATCTTTTAGCTTTAAACGACGATAGAGATACATCTTTAGATCCACTTTTACGCTATCAAATTACCGCGAATACAGATTACTTTGTAGCTGTAACTGGTTATGGGAATGATTCTTTCAATCCTTTTCAACTAGGTAGTGGCTCATCAGGAGATACAGGAGAATATAAATTTAATAGCAGACTGTTACCACTGTCACAAATAACTGCTTTAAGTAATAACACTTCTACTAGTGGTACAGTGGAAAATGTCTCCGTTGGCTCAATTATCTTTGGCAATATCGGCGATGATAATGGTTTCTTTGTAGGTGCTAGTGATATTGATATCTATCGCTTTACTCCCACTACCACTGCTAGAGTGACAATTCGTGCCAGTGCCAATGAAGCTTTCAATGCTGATACTTTTTTACGAGTCTTCAACGCTAACGGCACAGAAATCGCCTTCAATGATGATGAAAATGCTTTAACTAGGGGTAGCGGGATTCAGATAGATGTCACCGCAGGTACTCAATATTTAATTGGTGTCAATGGTGCAAGTCCGCAAGCGAGAAATTATAATCCTCTCACAGGTGCTGGTGCGGCAAACGGTAGCCAAGGCGATTACATTCTATCTATTTTCAACAACGTTATTATTTTAGACATCAACGGTAGTAGCAACGAATACGCTCTTTCCGCCGCCTCCCAAAATGTCACAGATGAATTCACCATCTCGGCTGATAAAACTCAACTAGGACTATCCGGTAACACCTGGAAAAAACTGGACATTGGTAGTTACAATATTACCAACAACACCATCCTGGAATTTGAATTCCAAAGCAGCAAACGAGGAGAAATTCACGGAATTGGTTTTGATACTGACAATGATGTCATCAATAACCCTGGAAACTTATTCCAACTTAGTGGAACTCAAAATTGGGGACTAAATAACTTTAAAAACTATAGCACTGGTTCTGGTTGGCAATCTTACAGTATTACCGTAGGAGATTACTTCACGGGCAATTTCAACTACCTCACCTTTGCCAATGACCATGATGTAGCCTCACCTGATAGTAATGGTCAGTTCCGCAATATCCAACTCTACGAGAATCAGAATAACAACCTCAGCGTCAACATCAACGGTAATAGCAACGAATACGCTCTTTCCGCCGCCTCCCAAGATGTCACAGATGAATTCACCATCTCGGCTGATAAAACTCAACTAGGACTATCCGGTAACACCTGGAAAAAACTGGACATTGGTAATTACAATATTACCAACAACACCATCCTGGAATTTGAATTCCAAAGCAGCAAACGAGGAGAAATTCACGGAATTGGTTTTGATACTGACAATGATGTCATCAATAACCCCCAAAACTTATTCCAACTTAGTGGAACTCAAAATTGGGGACTGAATAACTTTAAAAACTATAGCACTGGTTCTGGTTGGCAATCTTACAGTATTACCGTAGGAGATTACTTCACCGGAGATTTCAACTACCTCACCTTTGCCAATGACCATGATGTAGCCTCACCTGATAGTAATGGTCAGTTCCGCAATATCCAACTCTACGAGAATCAGAATAACAACCTCAAGCGTCAATAATCAACGGTAGTAAGCAACGAATAACGCTCTTTCCGCCGCCTCCCAAGATGTCACAGATGAATACGTTATCTCTGCTGATAAAACTCAACTAGGACTATCCGGTAACACCTGGAAAAAACTGGACATTGGTAATTACAATATTACCAACAACACCATCCTGGAATTTGAATTCCAAAGCAGCAAACGAGGAGAAATTCACGGAATTGGTTTTG
>NZ_CP007203.1:155897-290638 GCF_000340565.2 Nodularia spumigena CCY9414 | reverse complement strand
ACTACCTCACCTTTGCCAATGACCATGATGTAGCCTCACCTGATAGTAATGGTCAGTTCCGCAATATCCAACTCTACGAGAATCAGAATAACAACCTCAGCGTCAATATCAACGGTAGTAGCAACGAATACGCTCTTTCCGCCGCCTCCCAAGATGTCACAGATGAATACGTTATCTCTGCTGATAAAACTCAACTAGGACTATCCGGTAACACCTGGAAAAAACTGGACATTGGTAATTACAATATTACCAACAACACCATCCTGGAATTTGAATTCCAAAGCAGCAAACGAGGAGAAATTCACGGAATTGGTTTTGATACTGACAATGATGTCATCAATAACCCCCAAAACTTATTCCAACTTAGTGGAACTCAAAATTGGGGACTGAATAACTTTAAAAACTATAGCACTGGTTCTGGTTGGCAATCTTACAGTATTACCGTAGGAGATTACTTCACGGGCAATTTCAACTATCTCACCTTTGCCAATGACCATGATGTAGCCTCACCTGATAGTAATGGTCAGTTCCGCAACATCCAACTCTACGAGAATCAGAATAACAACCTCAGCGTCAATATCAACGGTAGTAGCAACGAATACGCTCTTTCCGCCGCCTCCCAAGATGTCACAGATGAATACGTTATCTCTGCTGATAAAACTCAACTAGGACTATCCGGTAACACCTGGAAAAAACTGGACATTGGTAATTACAATATTACCAACAACACCATCCTGGAATTTGAATTCCAAAGCAGCAAACGAGGAGAAATTCACGGTATTGGTTTTGATACTGACAATGATGTCATCAATAACCCTGGAAACTTATTCCAACTTAGTGGAACTCAAAATTGGGGACTCGATGACTTTAAAAACTATAGCACTGGTTCTGGTTGGCAATCTTACAGTATTACCGTAGGAGATTACTTCACGGGCAATTTCAACTATCTCACCTTTGCCAATGACCATGATGTACTTAATCCTGATAGTAATGGTCAGTTCCGCAATATCCAACTTAATGAGGCATTATGATGTTAGTCCAGATTATATTCTGGGTGGATACATACCCTCTTGGCGAATTGATAGCAATACTAACCCAGAGGAAATTCCGGTTAATAAACTCACCCATTTGTTCTACGCTTTTGCAGATGTAGATCCAGACGGTAACGTTAGTCTATATGCAGATGGACTCAATGGAGATACTGATTACGTTAAACAGCAGGGAATTGGTGGTGCGTTCTTCTGGGAAATCACAGGTGATTTGCCCATCACTCATCCTGATTCCTTAATCAGTGCTGCTGCTACAAACTTGGGCATTTAGTATTTGAATATTCCCCTAGCTACGGTTATGACTAAAGCTGGGGGATTCTGAGAATTACAACTAACTCTTTAGAAGCCTGTGAAACTTGCACGCAAGGGGCAAAAATCTTGATACTGTAGAAAGTATTTCTGAAGATTGTAATCAATGCGTGAAGATTTACAGTATAATCGCTTTGATATAGTGCTGGCTAAGTAACTTTTCTCACACCAAAGTTAATAATAACTTTTTGCGGATCTCTCTAAAGATTCTTGTAAGACTACACAAGTCTCTATCAGAATCAATATTAAAGATTTTCGTTTTTTTAACAGTTTTGCGTAATTCCCCATCCTCAGCGTCAGCAGAGTGGGGATGTAAGCAAGTCAAAAACAAAACGTTCTCAAGATTGTTTTTTACTGCAAGTAAAAGAATCTTGAGGACAGTTGAGTTTTTGACAACTCTAATTTTATAAGATAGGCAAATTTTGCAAAGGTGTGATTGATTATGGCGTTACGTAGAGCAACTTTCCGACTATATCCTCATAAACAAGTCAGTGAAATGTTGTCCTACCATCGCCAACTTCACAAAGATTTGTATAACGCCGCCGTATCTAACCGCATTACTTCATATAAAAAGTTTGGTAAGCCTGTTTCTTATTAGACGTGGATGATTCTAGCTCTACTTCAAACACCAGTAAGCGTAAGCAAGCTGGAAGTATGAAGCAACTAGGTCGTAGGAAACGTCAAAAATCTCGACTTACTGATGGGGATGTAGAAACCCCATCTTCAACGAAGTAAGATGGGGTAGTTCATTGTCCAGTTTTCCAACCCTTGAATTTAACATGAAACTAATCAAAAAATCTGAAAAGCTTCTCCTCGATAAAATCAAGCTCATGGAGGAAGCCGAAGAACAAAGTCCTCCAGCAGAAACTCCTAATATTCCAGAACCGATAGTTGAGGACTATGAAGAATATCTAGAAAATGGAGAAATTAACTATATTCCTTTACGGACTCATCCCATTATCCAATCTGTGGGTAACTCCGGTTGGCAAGTTTCCGATATTTGGAAGGATGTCAGAGTAGATAATTTCTCTAGTTGATAGTGAACCCTTGTAGAGACGTTCCATGTAACGTCTCTAAATTCTTTGTTGAAGATATATATTGTATCTTTTAAAACTTTGCTTATATCATGTTCGCATAATTAGTTATAATTCCCACAGTCATTGCACCCCACTCCTTAATCCCCTCCCCGCAGGCGGGGCTACGGTGTACACACAAGTGATCTGATCCCCCTAAATCCCCCTTCTCAAGGGGGACTTTAAGCAATTTTCCCCCCTTCTCAAGGAACCACGGTGTACACACAAGTGATCTGATCCCCCTAAATCCCCCTTCTCAAGGGGGACTTTAAGCAATTTCCCCCCCTTCTCAAGGAACCACGGTGTACACACAAGTGATCTGATCCCCCTAAATCCCCCTTCTCAAGGGGGACTTTAAGCAATTTCCCCCCCTTCTCAAGGAACCACGGTGTACACACAAGTGATCTGATCCCCCTAAATCCCCCTTCTCAAGGGGGACTTTAAGCAATTTTCCCCCCTTCTCAAGGGGGGTTAGGGGGGATCGAAACGCTGTTAGGCAACTTGATAAGACTTGTGTGTACACGGTAGGCCTGCGGGGTGGGGTTCTTGGGTTTTAATAAGTATGGAAAAGGGAAATTCTCAGTATGTGGAGTGGAAACGAAAGTTTTTTAGTCATTTTCTAGGTTTTGGTATTTTTGTGATATAATATACGACTATAGATAAAATAAAAGTGCTGTAGCTGTGAAACACAAGCCAAAACCAAGGATCGCTTTGCTTCGTGAAAAAGCAGGGCTAACCCAGCTTGAACTGTCGCGTCTTGTAGGCGTGACTGAAAGCACTATCCAAAATTGGGAAAGTGGTAGAACTGGGACTGACCATATTGAAAGAATTATTAGGTTTTGCAAGGCTTTGAATTGCCAAGTGCAAGACCTAATTGAAGATATGAGTGAGTTATCAGAAAAGCCTGTAGATGAACCAGTTTCCTTAAGTGACATACACAATTTGTTGGGAACTGAGAACTCAGCCATCATGAGCAATTCTGAGACTCAAGTTTCTGAAGAGGAAAAAGCGAAGCGTGGATAATTCGTAGTACATCATTCAGCATGACTGGCTGTGAAATGATGCTTGGTTTGATTTTGTTGCCAAAGACTATCAACAGTCACAAATTCATAGCCTTGCTCTAGTAATTGTGGAATTAGTATCTTGATTGTGGCAGCAACATCTTGTCCACCACAAGTACCATCATGCAAAACAATTAGTGAACCGTTCTCCACTTGTTTGAGAACTCGTTGGACGACAGTAGTTACCCCCGGTCTTACCCAGTCTTCTGGTACAACACTCCACATGACGGGGCGGTAATTCCACTTAAGAAATAATTTTAAGGTTTGGGGTGTAAATAAACCGTTGGGGGGTCGCACGTCGCATACTTGTTCGGGTGTCAAGTCACAAGCATTGTAAATTGCAGCTTGAGTTTTTGCTAAACTGTTTTGCAGGTCATTTGGCGAAAGTGTGGGAAAAGAGCGATGATCGTAACCATGTAATCCTATCCAGTGTCCGCGATCGCATATCGCTTTGGCAATACCTGGGTAACGGTTGACGCAAGCACCCAACCAAAAAAAACTCGCATTAATATTATAACGCTCTAATACAGCCAATACTTGGGGTGTGTATTCCGGGTGGGGTCCATCATCAAACGTGAGTGCGATCGCCTTATTATAACCATTACCACTCCAAAGACAATGAGGAAAACTCGGTTGGAGAATGCGATAAAAAAACGGGAACAGTGGCGCTAGCTGCATCTTAAGTTTTTTGTAGCTTGTATTAGTCTAACGTTTAAAAAAATTAAGATATTTATAGATTAGCCAAGATAAGCGCATTTAAATGGTATTTACAAAAGGATTTAGGAAAATTAATTAAATATAAAATTCCCTTTATGCGCCTGTCTTCATTAGATGTTTTTCGCGGTATTACCATTGCTGCTATGATTTTAGTCAATATGGCAGGAGTAGCAGGTGAAGTATACCCCCCCTTAGCTCATGCAGATTGGCACGGTTGCACACCCACAGACTTAGTATTTCCCTTCTTTTTGTTTATTGTCGGTGTGGCAATGTCCTTTTCCTTATCAAAGTATACCGAAAAAGGTTACTCGCGGATATTCCGCCGCGCCGCCATATTATTTGCTTTGGGGTTGCTACTTAATGGCTTTTGGAATCAGGGAATTTGGACTTTTGATTTAAGTAAAATCCGCATCATGGGAGTATTACAGCGTATCAGTTTAGCATACCTGTTGGCTTCTTTAGCAGTCCTCAACCTACCACGCAAAGGACAATGGATACTAGCAGGTGTATTACTCATAGGCTATTGGCTAACCATGATGTATGTCCCAGTTCCCGAATATGGCGCGGGTGTACTGACACGAGAAGGTAACTTTGGCGCTTATATCGACCGTTTAATTATTCCCCAAGTCCACTTATATGCAGGTGATGGGTATCAAAACTTGGGAGATCCAGAGGGATTATTTAGCACCATTCCCGCCGTTGTCAATGTTTTAGCTGGCTACTTTACAGGGCAATGGATACGCAATCAGCCCGTAAAAACACGCACAAGCATAGGGTTAGGATTATTTGGGATTGGTTGCTTAATTATAGGTTGGGCGTGGGGGTGGATATTCCCCATCAACAAAAAACTGTGGACAAGTTCCTATGTAGTCTTCAGCAATGGTTGGGCGTTACTATTGCTAGCAGCTTGCTATGAACTCATCGAAGTGCGACAGATACGGCGCTGGAGTAAGGCTTTTGAAATAATGGGATTAAATGCGATCGCCCTCTTCACAGCATCCATTTTATTAATTAAAATCTTAGTCAGAACCAAAATCGGCACAGGTGAAACCGCCATCAGCACCTACAACTGGATTTACCAAAACATTTTCGCATCGTGGGCGGGTACTCTCAACGGTTCATTCTTATTCGCCCTAGTAACCCTCTTATTCTGGTTAGCAATAGCTTATCTCATGTATCGCCAAAACTGGTTTCTCAAAGTCTAACCTCTGCGACTGGTGCGCCTCTGCGTGAAATCCATCTTACTCCTCCACACTAAAATCCACCTGGTCATAAATATCCGCCAACAAAACTTGACAAGGAACAGCAGCTAAATTTAAAGTCACATCCCCATCATCATATTCAGAAAAAATCCATTTATTATTATCAGTCTTGCAGTAATGCTCAACGTGCATAGTATACTGGTCAATCAGAATATACTCACAAAAGCTGCTAATTGTGCGATAAGCAGCAAACTTTTCATCGCGGTCATAACTTTTAGTAGACTTTGATAACACCTCAGCAATCATCACTGGGTTGACAAGAGTATCTTTTCTACCTTCTTGATATTCCAAAGGAGTTTGCACAACCATAACATCAGGATAAGTGTAAATGCGCCTTTTAGGTATCCATAGGCGTTGGTCTGTAATAAAAACTCGATAAGGTTGACGCTTGAGCAGAAAATTTAGCGTCCCACTTAAATTAAGAGCAAGTTGGTTGTGATTGGGTGTTCCGCCTGTCATGGGGATAATTTGACCATCAATATATTCGTGGCGTATTTCTGAATTTACTTCTAGTTCTAGGTATTCTTCAGGCGAATAATAGCGTTGTTCTTGTAATTGCATAATCATTATTCTCCTTGTAATAGAAAGCTGGAAAAACTAGATTGGCTGGCTACGCTTATTTATTTCTCTTATCACAGAGCTAAACTGCGAGAAGTTCCAGAGATCCTGGAACCCTCAAAATAAATATCTGAATTAGCATAAATCCAGTCTTTACAGTTTTAGCCAGTCAACTAATTTTCTTTACTTACCGCAAAACCTCCACTTCTTTTTCTTCAGCCGCATTCATTTGGTCAAGAATTCCCCAAAGTTCCTGTAACATTGGTTCTAAACCTGTGCGGGTAACTGCTGAAATCAAGAAAACAGGAGACAGAGAAAGGTGATTAAGTTCAGTAGCTAAAGCTTCTAAATCCACTGTTTCCCTATCAACCGCATCAATTTTATTCAGCACCAAAATTTGCGGACGCTTGGCTAAACCTCGTCCATAGGCTTGTAACTCCTGCTTAATTGTCTTGTATTCACCAATCACATCTTCGCTAGTCGCATCAATGAGGTGTAACAAAACCTTTGTGCGTTCAATGTGACGTAAAAAATCGTATCCCAAACCCGCACCGTGAGAAGCACCTTCAATCAAACCGGGAATATCAGCAAAAACAGTACCATCCCCAGTGGGTTTTCTGACTACACCCAAATTAGGAATCAGAGTTGTAAAAGGATAGTCAGCAATTTTAGGACGTGCGGCTGATAGAGAAGAAATTAGTGTAGATTTACCAGCATTTGGTAAGCCAATAATTCCAACTTCCGCCAAAAGTTTCAATTCTAAACGCAGTACCAACATTTCTCCGGGAAGTCCAGGTAAAGCATATTCGGGGGCGCGGTTACGGTTACTCAAGAAATGCTGGTTTCCTAATCCACCTTTTCCGCCTTCAGCTACCCGAAAACGTTGTCCAGGTTCAACCAAATCGCATAGTAAAGCCCCTGTACTTCCATCATAAACAGACGTACCGCAGGGAATTTCGACGATTAAATCCTTACCATTAGCGCCGGTGCAGTTATTTGGTCCACCACGTCCACCATTATCGGCTTTAAAAAGATGCTTGTATCTGAAGTCCAGCAAAGTTTGCAAGTTGGTATCAACTACAAAAATTACTGAACCTCCTCGTCCCCCATTTCCACCAGAGGGACCGCCTGCTGGTACGTATTTCTCACGTCGGAAGGCGACGATACCATCGCCACCTTTACCAGCTTCAACTTCTATGAGTGCTTGGTCAATAAATTGCATAATTTAGTCATTAGTCATTGGTCATTGGTCATTAGTCATTAGTCATTAGTCATCTGGAACGTTACCAATTGATTTCAGGTATGCGTTTAATTGGGGTGCTAGTTCATTGATGGTTAGCTTTAATGCATCTATTTGTTCATTAGTTAGCAGCTTACGGTGATATGCTCGTCTGAGCCAGTGCTGAGTTTCGTACAAAGACCCCCTAGCTATTTTGACGAAACGACGATTATCTTGATAACTTCCTCTTCCTACACCTTCTGCTATATTCGCACCAATGCTATCTGCTGAACGGATTATTTGTTTACCCAGTGTACCTTGTGCAAGTGGCTGCCAATTATTAACAATTTTCCAGATGTCGTCAGCTAATTTTTCAGATAATTGATAAACCCGTAATTCTTGAAACCTCCTACTTGACATTATCCTACCTAACTAATGCTAATGACCAATGACCAATGACCAATGACCAATGACTAGATATATGGCGAAATATCCTCACCACATTCATCTGCTAAATAGGAGAGGGCGCGAAAACGTAAACCCACCAGTTGCTCATACAGTGGGTTGATTTGACACAATGGTGGAATGTGAACAATTTTGCGTCCAAATAAAGTGATATCCCGCTCAAAAGGACACTGAGAAGGAATCATTTTGCATAAGAAACGGGCTACTCTAGGATCATGGATTTCTAGCCCGTCTAGCCAGTCACGCAGGGGATAAAGTACATCATGTGGAGGCGCTTCCGGTGGTGCTAGGGTGGAAATCTGCTCTGCTGGTGCTAGGGTATGGCGTAAGGATTCTAGGATGTCTTGTGGCTGTTCCAAAGCCGTGTATAACTGCTGCATTACTTGATCTTCGCTGGGGGAATATGTACCATTAGCGATCGCCACCATCACAGCTGTACGAGTAAAATTTTCGGCTGCTGCTGTTCTTTTACCCAACTTTGCAGCTAATTCCTCTGGTGTAATTATCTCTAATGAATCCAACTCAACCCCTAGAGCTAATTCATCCTTAGTCAGACTGGTAATTAATTGCTGTTCTTCAGGATCAAAGTTACCATCAGCCCAAGCAATTGTCAGCAGACCACGTAACCAAGCGGTAATTTGTTCACTACTGTAAGGAGATTTCACGGCACTTGTCATAGTCACGCCTCAAATTTTCCTTGCTCAATACTAATCTACTTTACATAATGATACACAGTAATTGTGCGACTTGTCAGTGCTTTAGCGCAGGCTCCCGTCGGTATCGCCTTGTAGCCATCTCCATCAGGCTAGTTTCGCAAATTGTATAAATATATCTAAAATTTATCTTGATAATTTTTCTAGTTAAACTAAAACATAGTCAGTTAATTTGTGCAATAAATGTGTTTGACAAGAAATCTACACTTAACCTCATAATTCATCTCTGCTAATTTAAACCAGCATCAACCCAGAATGACAAACTCGAAATTAACATAAAATTTTAGTGCAACTGACTACAAATTTGATAAATTAATTAATGCGAAAGTATCTCAGATAGAGTCCTACAGGAGACGCAAGTAGCATTAGTTTAACTACACAACCCTAATTACTGGTCATTAACTATACATGAAATTTTATTTTGGCATTGAGCATGAAGTCGCTTTCCTGAACCAAGAAGGAAAATTTGCTGATTTTTCCCAAACTAAATTCGCTGACTTTGATCAAATTGTGGAAAAACTACCTACATACCCCAACGATTATGCCCAATTACGCGTTGGTGATGCTGGTATTAGACAAAAAAGATGGTATATTGAAGGATTTGAAAGATTTGCTGATTCTGACAAAGTAATTGACTGTTTACCTAAAGGTATCGAAATCAGAACCACTATCCACTCTGATATTCAAGGCGCTTTAACTGAATTATCAGAAAGTTTCCACCTCCTGCGCGAAGTGGCGACTGGCTACGGTTTTTCACCAGTTTTAACTAGCTTTAACCCCCATAAAACTGTATTTGAGCCTCAACCCCCTTTAAATGATTATGAACTCAAACAGTTACAGACTTATCCTGATGAACGCACTGCTAATATTTACATGGTGACTTATGGTCCAGATTTAAATATTTCAGTAGCAGATTTACCAATTGAAAATGTAATTGATATTGGCAAAAAACTGACTTATTATAGTCCCTATATCGTTCCTTTTAGTTATAGTTCTCCTTTTTATAATGGGGGATTATGGGATGGTTTATCAGTACGAACTTTTGTCAGAACGGGAAAAAGATCCGCAGCGCTAGTGTTTGTGGAGAACCAGGAACAATTAATTAAAAGCATCCCTTCATTAACAAAAATTGCCCGCATTCCGGCTGAAGTCGGACGCATTGAATTTAAAGCTTGTGATAGTTGTGATGATTTTTCTATGTATGGGGCTTTATTGGCATTATTGAAAGGTTTGATATTAGATAAAACTTTACAAGGTAGAGCAACTATACCTGACCCAAATTTACATCAAATTTCGGCAAAAGAAGGCTTTGATAATGTAGATATTTTTGCTAATGCTGCCAAGCTTTTACAAGTAGCTGAAATTTCTCTGGGCGATGATTCAGATGTGCATTTATTAACGCCATTAAAAGATATGCTAGCAAAGCGCAGAACGAAATCTCATGAACTAATAGAGGCTTACCAACGTGTAGGTGCAATAGAAGAAGCACTCAAACAGACTTACCCAGAATAGTACATCCTAGTACCGCAAGGCGGAAGTCAAAAGTCAACAGTCAAAAGTCAAAAGTCTGACTTTATAGGCTTTTGATTGATTTTAAATGGTTGTCCTATTTACGCCGTACTGTACTAGTCTGATCTTTGACTATTTACTCTAAACTTCAGTAATCTGAGGATTAATTGACCACAGGAAGTTTTGAGAGAACGTCCTAGACGATAACATTTGCGGATCATATTTAAGGCAGGATATGGCACGCGCAGACGTAGTGGGTACAATAAAGGGAGATATAACCAGTAATAAGCCTTTTTCAGGTCGTCCCACTTTAAGCAGGGTTCTACATGGAGAAAATCTGATATATCTACAACTAATCCTCTACCTTGGTACATCATGACATTACGACCGTGGACATCATGAGGGTGGAGTCCGTTGTTTCGGGCATATTCCAGAGCTTCATCGATGTCCCGTATGACTTGTTTGGGAATAGGTAAACCCAAGTGCATACAATCGTAGAGAGTCTTTCCATAAAGGCGTTTCAAGACTAAAAAGTCATCTTTAGCATAGAAACACTCAGAGAAAGCTGGATGAGAACCTAGACGACGGTAAACTTCTACTTCCTCTTCATAGCCTGGCCGTCCTGGGGCATAAATTTTGACTACAGAATCAGGGTAATCAGGGTGATAGACTACTGCGGCATAATTTCCTGTACCAAGCAACTGCCAAGGTTGTGGAAGATAGCTAACTTTGATGGGATTATGGGGATTGACACTTTCAATTTGTAAGCTAGGCAGTAGTTGCTGATAAATACTTTCAACCAGCTGCTTTAGGGGCAATTTGTCCATATCGGATAAGTATTGGGAATAATGCTATTTTGTCATATGCGAAACTTGCTATATACAGGAATCCGGTTTTATTTATCAAAAAAATCAAGTCTTATAATGTGCCTGAAAATAAAATCTGTAACGCACCATTATTCAGGCTTTGGTGCGTTACTATGGGTCTGTTCAAAGATCAAATAGTAGTCCTATATATTCAGGACTTACGCAACAATTGCCAAAAATGTTGATTTATCTAACCGCCAAGTCGCCCGCGCGCAGCGATGCCCGCAAGGGCTGTAGAACGCCAAGAAAACGTAAATTATGCGTAAGTCCTATTACTGTTTTACTTGAGAGTCTGTCTTGGTTTCCTGACTTGGCCCAATCCGTTCAATGGGAATCAACGCTTCCATCACGGCTTTGACAATGGGTGCGGCGACAGTAGAACCGTAAGCATCTGCTCCTTTTGGCTCATCCGCTACTGCAAAAACTACATAGCGGGGAGATTCTACTGGCAAAATACCCACGAAGCTAGTGATGCGCGCATTGGGGATATAGCCCCCATTAGGACTAGCTTTTTGAGATGTACCTGTTTTACCAGCAATGCGATAACCCGGAATTTGTGCAGGCTCTCCAGTACCTTCTGATACAACAGTTTCCATCATTTCCACAACTGTTTGGGCTGTGGCTGGTGAGAAAATTTGGCGTGGTTTGGGAAGATTGGGCGAATAATGCATCTGCCCTTTGGTATCTACTAACCCTTGGACTACATGGGGTGTAACTAATTTACCACCATTGGCTAAAGCCCCGTGCATTTGCACCAACTGTAACGGTGTCACAGAAAAGCCTTGGCCAAAGGATGTAGTTGCTGCTTCAATGGGCGAACCGAGAAACTCTTTTTGAGCTTTGAGCTGTCCACTAACTTCAAAGGGTAAATCTGTCTCTACATTTTGCCCTAGTCCCAAGCGTTCCAGCCAGTTGTAATAGACTGTTGGTTGCATACGTTGAATGATTCGTACCATGCCAATATTGCTAGAAGTTTGCAGGATTTTGGCAATATTGATGAGTCCATGACTATTGAGACCGGCATTTCTGATGGTGTGTTCACCTATCTGAATAGAACCGGGGTCATTAAACAAATCATCTGCTTTAATGGCACCATTTTCCAGAGCGATCGCCACATTCAACGGCTTGAAAGTCGATCCCGGCTCATAAAGATCAGCCACTGTCCAGTTTTTAAACAGGGAAATATCAGCTTTAGAGTATTCATTGGGGTTATAGGTAGGATAAGAAGTCAGAGCTAGTAAAGAACCATTTGAGGCATCCATGACAATTACCGCCCCACGTTTAGCCTGAAACTTCTCCATCTGTGCTTGTAGAGCAGTCCGGGCGACCCTTTGCAAACGGCTATCAATAGTTAGTTGCAGTCGCAGGTCATCAAAATTTAAAAATCCTTCCGGTGCATGATTTGGCAACAGTCTCCCATTACCCGACCGACTCAGCTCCACTGTCTGCACGGTACGTTCTAATAACTTCTCTTGACTGTATTCCACACCAGCCTGACCACGACGGTCAATATTTACGTAGCCCACAACGTCTGCAACCACATTCTTTTGCGGGTAATATCGGGAATATTTTTGAATCAATTCCAAGCCATTTAAGCGCAATGATCTCACACGGCCAGCATTTACTTCCGGTAGGGCAGAAGCAAGAGTAATTCCACTCTTTTGGCTTTCAAAAGTTTTCACCAACTCAGCAGGGGTTTTGTCCAGTATGGGAGCCAGCCGTTCTGCCATTTGTTGATTAGACCGATTAAACAGCTTAGGATGGACATACAAGGTATATACAGGACGGTCAACCGCTAATACATTGTTACTGCGATCTACCACTAGACGACGAGGAACGAAAGGGCGTAATTTCACCATTTGCTGGTTGCGCGCCTTCTGCGTTAGCTTTGCTCCTTGGATAATCTGCAACTGATACAAATTAATAGCCAACCCCAAGCCTGCGGTCATTAATATGCCCCAGACCACAAATAATCGTGATCTCGTATTTGGTATCTGGTCTTGAGTATTAGAGGTAAACCTAAACTTCTGCATAAACCCTAAACTAGAAGGCTTCCTTCCCTTTCTAAGTCCTGGATTCCGAAAATTTCCCAATTTTAATTTACTCGGTGATTTCTGCATTGACCTGCTCAGTTATCAGTTATCAGTTATCAGTTATCAGTTAAATCCTCCTAGCATTTCTGAGTAGGCTGAGATACTGCGGTAGGGGACAATTGATGAATTCCCCCTACAAAGGTATGTACATGACTCAACAGGGAATAATCGCCATAACTCAAGCTTCGATAACTGTTCACTGTTCTAATATCACATGAGTTCGATAAGCTGGATATGACCCCGCTTCCATTCCTCTCCCCTACAAGGCTACTGTGTACACACAAGTGATATTATCCCCCTAAATCCCCCTTAAAAAGGGGGATTTTCAGAAAATTTCCCCCCTTCTCAAGGGGGGTTAGGTTACGTCGAACTCACGTTAATATCCTAGTGGCGAGGGGGTGTTTTGCTGCGTTTCCAAATTCGGTGGTGTACTGGTGGGTGTGGCTTGAGAACTATAAGATGGAGATGCTGTAGGCAAAAAAATTGTCCTTGCTGGTGTTGGTGACACTAGCCCTGCTGTTTCCTGTTCCGCTTCCTCAGCCATTTTGTTCTTGAGGGTGGCGTTGGTTGTGGTTAACTGCCGTTCCTGAAGTTGCAGGTTTTGCAGCCTGTTATATCCCTGACTCCACAGTTCTTGAGAATATACTGTCCAACCATAAACAAATAGAGTTGCTGACACCAATAAAAACGTCACAACTGAGGAATAACGATGTGAAGTATACAACCGCAGTAACCAAAAAGGTGCTGCCCCAGAAGTAGGCATCACAGGTAGACTACCTTCGGTTGGCTTCAGATTTTTCTGGGTTGTTATGTTTGACTGACTTTTATGCTGGGGTACTGGTTGTTTAGCCACCTCTGGCAATGCGTTAGTGGCAGAGACAGATAATTTCTTTGAAGAACGTCGGTGTCTTTTTGAGGATACTGGCAAAGGTTCATCTGCAAATGTGGATGCACTGCCAACGGTTGATCCTAGGGGCATAGAGCGCCGCTTCCCATTCGATGGGGTAGAATTTCTTCGGAACCAATTACCTGTTGTGGAAACAGCTGATTTACGAACAACAGCCATAAATATTTTTAGGTTTAAAATACTGGGTTTTAGAACGTTTGCCTGTTTTGGCTAAGGTGAGAATCGTGTTCTGCGTCAACATTACACCAAAAACATTACACTTTTTTAACTGTTCTGATAGGTAACTAGACTAATGATGGCATTAGCTGCGTATTGTAATAGTTATAATCAGTAAGCTGCAATATGGCATTTAAAGTATGGCAACACAAGGCAGCAAACGGCAAGACCCTAGGAAAATAAATAATTTTTCATGTGATGTCTTGGTTGTCTACCAAATTTATTAATATACATTCGGCTATCCGGTGACTGTATTCCTCAGCCAGAGAGATTAATCAGTCTACTGCATAATAACTAAACTCCCAAAAATCAACCTAAAGTCTTGCTCTTGAAAATCTCAGTACAAGGCATTTCAAAAATTAGGGACAAATAGGTTATCTTATTCAACAGGCGAATTTTTTTTCTCGCTATTATTTGGTGAAAGAGGAGTTGATTATGAAAACAAAAGTCTTTGGTTTTGTTCTAATGTTAGGGCTGGCTACGGTTTTAGGAGCCTGTGAGCCTGCTCCAGAGCCTAGTGAAGCTCCACCTGCAGCTTCACCTGCAGCTCCTAGTGAGCCAACTGACGGTGCTACCCCTGCTCCTACCCCTGTACCTGAGACCACTCCATAAATTTTCATGGGAGCCATCCCGCCCAAAAAAGGTGATTCATGGTGTAATTTCCTCCGGAAATCAGTTTGTTTCCTTTTGGGCGAGCATACAGCATCTTCTTGTTAAGTGGAGTAAAACCTCTCATTAAGGCGGCAGAGCAAGGACACTGGTAAATATGCTTACATTTCCAACCAAGTGTTCTTTTGAGGACTTACGCAGGAATTCCTGAAACTCTCATTCCACCGTGTTATCTGCGGCTTCTGTGGTTGTTTATTTCATAATCTTGCGTAAGTCCTACTACTGCTATGATTGTTCAATCAAGATAGTTCCTTTGAAGATCTCGCAGTTAAGCGTATAAAATTTATCCTTATTGTGGGAAAAAGTAGTTTTATGTTGCTACTGCAATTTAGTACATCTCATTATTGTCGCAAAGCCCGTCTAGGGCTGGGCTATAAGCAAATTAATTATAAGAGTGAAAATCTGACTCCTGGCTTGCATATCCTGCGAGTTAAGCCCCTGACGGGTTTGAAGACTCTGCCTGTCTTGTTACCGCAAGTTGTAGGTCAACCGGATGCGATCGCTGATTCTACCGCAATTTTAAAATTTCTGGAAACTTACCAAACAGAACCACCGTTATTCTTACCTGACCATGAACAGCAGGCAGAAGCCTGGATGCTAGAAGATTGGTTAGATGAAAGCATCGGTACAGCCACGAGATTTGTATATTATCAGTTTCGCGCAGGGGAAGGTAAGCAAATAGACCCTTCACTACTTAGTCAGACCGTAATCTCAGTAGTGCGCCAACAATATGGCATCAACCAGGCTAGTGTAGAATTAGCTAAAAATAGACTGGTCACTGCGTTTTCAGAGTTATCTATTCGCTGGCAAAGAAATGATTACTTAGTAGGAAATAGGTTAAGTGTGGCAGACATTAGCGCAGCTGCCTTACTGAGTCCTTTAGCACTCATTCCCCAGTATCGTCAAGGATATCCTTGGTTATTTGAACGCATTGTCCAAATCCATCAATTGTGTAATGAACCATTACCGCCGGGATTGTGAGGTGAGGGAGTGTGGGGAGTGTGGGGAGTGGGAAAATGAGGAAGAACCAGAAAATAGGATTTTGGGTTTTAATTGTTAGCACGAGCATTCTGCTGTGGTTAACTAGCTATTGGGGGACATCTGTAGTTGCATTACCACCGCCAGAAGATATACCAGAAGAAATACTGAGGACAGAAATTATTATAGACGCGCGATCGCCTATTGATGGCAAACCTCTAAATGCTGCCGAATACGCAGAACTACAAGAACAGCTACAAGTCAGTCCTCCACCTAAACTGAGTGCCGGTTTACGGCAAACTGTTTTCCTCATCCAGTTACGTAAAGCCTTACTGCAAATTTTTCCTTTTTTAGATATTTGACAAAGTTACTTTTATGTGCATATTTGACCATCAACAGATCATCCTGAAAAGATTGATGCCCCATTGTGATGTACGATAACGGTGGCGACAAAATGACAAATAAATGTAACCAATATATTTAAAACCATAAATTTAGGTTTTTCTGAGCAAAACCAGGCTGTACTCCATAGAGTCAGCGATCGCTGTATATCATTCAATTACTTTATTTAGATGTAGGTAGCTTCATGTCCATGACCACAATTGTCCCAGAACAGGTTAACCGTATAGTAGGGAATCAGCACCACGACCCCTTTGAAATACTAGGTTCTCATTACATAGAACAAAATGGCAAAAAAGTCTGGGCTGTGCGAGCCTACCTACCAAATGCCAGTGCCGCATGGGTAGTTCTGCCTGAACAACGTCAGGAATACCCAATGCAGGCAGTACATGATCCGCATTTTTTTGAATGCCTAATTGAAGTAGCAGAACTGACAAACTACCAATTACGGATTAAAGAAGGCGAACATGAGCGTGTCACTTATGACCCCTACGCCTTCCGTTCTCCCAATTTGACAGACTTTGACTTACATCTGTTTTCCGAAGGCAATCATCACCGGATATACGAGAAAATGGGAGCGCATCCCACAGAAATCAAGGGTGTGAAAGGCGTTTATTTTGCCGTTTGGGCCCCCAATGCTCGTAACGTTTCCCTGCTAGGAGATTTCAACCTCTGGGACGGACGTAAACACCAGATGCGAAAAGGTTCTACAGGGGTTTGGGAATTATTCATACCCGAAATCGGCGTGGGAGAGCATTACAAATATGAAATTAAAAATTTTGAAGGACATATTTACGAAAAAACCGATCCCTACGGTTTCCAGCAAGAACCCCGTCCGAAAACGGCATCCATTGTCACTGATTTAAGTGCTTACACTTGGTCTGACGAAAACTGGATGGAAAAACGTCGTCACACTGACCCCCTCACCCAACCGATTTCAGTCTACGAAGTACATTTAGGCTCTTGGTTACACGCATCTAGTTCAGAACCCGCTAAATTACCCAATGGCGAGACAGAACCTGTAGTTGTAGTTTCCGAACTCAAACCAGGCGCACGTTTCCTGACCTACAGAGAACTAGCAGACCGACTGATTCCCTATGTCAAAGAATTGGGATACACCCATTTAGAACTGCTACCTATTGCCGAACATCCCTTTGATGGTTCTTGGGGTTATCAAGTAACTGGGTACTATGCCCCTACTTCCCGGTTTGGCAGCGCTGAAGATTTCATGTATTTTGTTGACAAATGTCACCAAAATGATATAGGCGTAATTGTCGATTGGGTTCCCGGTCACTTTCCTAAAGATGGTCATGGTTTAGCCTTCTTCGATGGTAGTCACCTTTATGAACACTCCGACCCCCGCAAAGGCGAACATAAGGAATGGGGTACTCTAGTTTTCAACTACAATCGTCACGAAGTTAGAAATTTCTTAGTAGCAAATGCCCTCTTCTGGTTTGACAAATACCATATTGATGGAATTCGGGTTGATGCTGTCGCTTCGATGCTGTACCTTGACTATTGCCGTGAACCAGGAGAATGGGTAACTAACCAATATGGTGGCAGAGAAAACTTAGAAGCAGCAGATTTTCTGCGTCAGGTAAATCACCTTCTGTTCAGTTATTTTCCTGGTGTTCTCTCAATTGCGGAAGAATCCACTTCCTGGCCTATGGTATCTTGGCCTACCTACACAGGCGGATTAGGTTTTAACTTAAAGTGGAATATGGGCTGGATGCACGATATGCTGGACTATTTCAGCATGGACCCGTGGTTCCGCCAGTTCCATCAAAATAATATTACCTTTAGTATGTGGTACAACCACAGTGAAAACTTCATGCTGGCTTTGTCCCATGATGAAGTGGTACATGGTAAGAGCAATATCATTGGCAAAATGCCCGGTGATACATGGCAGAAGTTAGCGAATGTGCGTTGTTTATTTAGCTATATGTTCGCTCACCCAGGAAAGAAAACCATGTTTATGAGCATGGAGTTTGGACAATGGAGTGAGTGGAATGTCTGGGCTGACTTGGAGTGGCAATTATTACAGTATGAAGACCACCAACAATTAAAGCAGTTTTTCCAAGACATCAACCATCTTTACCGTTCTGAACCAGCTTTATATACCCAAGATTTTGCCCAGGATGGTTTTGAGTGGATTGATTGTAGCGACAACCGCCATAGTGTAGTTTCTTTTGTCCGTTATGACAAAGATTCTGATGATTTCGTCATCGTGGTTTGCAACTTCACACCCCAACCCCATTCTCACTACCGCATTGGTGTACCGCAAGAAGGATTTTATACCGAGTTGTTTAATAGTGATGCCCGTCCCTATGGCGGCAGTAATATGGGCAATTTAGGTGGTAAATGGACGGATAACTGGTCATTGCACAGTCGTCCTTATTCCCTAGATTTATGTCTGCCTCCTTTGGGTGTGTTAATGCTGAAGTTGGATAAGCAGAAGAGAGCATAAATAAACGGAGTAATCTGTAGTTTATGTGAACCAAACCACTCAAAACATGAGTAAACGTTATCTAGGTCATAACACCTTGGGATTCGCTAGTCCCCTGCCATGTTGCTACTTATTAAACAATCCGCAAGGATAGTGTATTTAGCATAACAAGCTCAGATAACAAGGTTGAAGCAAACATTACCCTGAAAAGGTGAAATTTAAATGTCTAATTTTGTTCTAGTTCTTGATACCAACAAAAAACCACTTACTCCAATTCATCCAGGAGATGCACGTTTTTTATTAAATCAACAAAAAGCTGCTGTATTTAGAAGATTTCCATTTACCATAATTTTGAAAGAACCTAAATCTGAAGTTCCAACTCAACCGATTGAATTAAAAATAGATCCAGGGAGTAAAACTACAGGTTTTGCGTTAGTTCAAAATAATAAAGTCATCTGGGGTATGGAATTACAACACAGAGGTTTAGCTATTAAAGAAAGCCTAGAAACTCGAAAAGGAGTAAGGCGAGGAAGACGTTCTAGACATACTCGTTATCGTCAAGCTAGATTTCTTAACCGCACTAAACCTCAAGGTTGGTTAGCACCTTCTTTAAGCCATAGAGTTTTAACTATTAACACTTGGGTTAAAAGATTATGTAATTTTGCCCCAATAACTGACATAGTTCAAGAGCTTGCTAGGTTTGACCTACAGCAGCTAGAAAACCCGGAGATATCAGGCTTTGAGTATCAACAGGGAGAGTTACAAGGGTATGAAGTCCGTGAATATCTTTTGAATAAATGGAATAGAAAATGTGCATACTGTACTGCGGAAAATGTCCCTTTACAAGTTGAGCATATTAAACCAAAAGCCAAAGGAGGAACTAATAGAATTTCTAATTTGTGTCTAGCTTGTGAGAAATGCAATATCAAAAAAGGTACTCAAGATATTGAGAAGTTTTTAGCAAAAAAGCCTGAGTTGTTGAAGCAAATTTTATCCCAAGCCAAGCGTCCACTAAAAGATGCGTCTGCTGTAAATTCAACGAGATGGGCTTTATTTAATAAGTTAAAAGAAACTGGATTACCTATAACAACAGGTTCAGGAGGTTTAACTAAGTTTAATAGAACTCGTTTAGGATTGCCTAAAACTCATTGGATTGATGCTGCTTGTGTAGGAAAAGTTGAAACTCTCAAAATACTGACAACAAAAATTTTAACAGTAAAAAGCACGGGGCATAGTTGCAGAAGATTCTGTAGGATCAATAAATTTGGTTTTCCTTGCACTGAGCCTAAAAAAATATTCACTCATGTTTCTACAGGAGATTTTGTTAAGGCTACTTTGCACAAAGATCGTAAAAACATAACTTCTGGAAAGTATGTAAGTCGTGTTAAAACTCCCACAAAAAACGGATGTGAGATTGTTATCAATGGTTTTAGAGTTGAATTTTCAACAATGAAAGATATTACTAAGGTTCATTGTAGTGACGGGTATAGCTACGTTTGACTACGGACAACTACAATTTTATGAGATTAAATGCAAAGACAACTGAGGCAATGGAATAATACGCCACCCTCACCTCCTCTTACTATTCGTGAGGGACTTCCAATTAAAAAATACTCAACCATCTAACGCAAAAACCTCTGAAACTTTTATTCCTCCGTGTCCTCTGTGTCTGGTGTGGTATGCGCTTCGCGCACGTTACGCTAAAGCGTAGCTTTTGCTTTAGGGATAGGTTCAATTGGAGAATTTATTTCTTGGAAGTCCCTGAGACATAAAGCCCCCGTCATTCATGTCGGGGAGTATGTCAATTTCATTGTTGAGGACTATTTGCAACTAAACCTATCTTTTTGCCGAATATTGGGGCGCTGGTTTAGCGATCGCATTTTTTACCCTCACAGCATTAGGAAATGTAATACATCTGCGTTCCATTGCCGTTCCCTATTGGAGAACTGATCGCCAAGTTAATGCTGATTTTTTTGGGTTTATATTGAGAAATCTTCTCTAAATTTTGCTAATCTAGGTGGTGAATGAACGAAAACTGAAGCAGGGTTTTCGGCAAATATTTGGGACTACAGTTTTTGGCTACCTGCATGATCATCGCATGGAACAAGCTAAACAAATGTTAGCAGAACAAAAATTGTCTGTTGCCGAAGTTGCCCATGCTGTGGGCTATTCTCACCTGAGTCACTTTGCATCTGTCTTAGGAGCTACTGTGTACACAAAAGTCGAAGTAAACTACTAGGGGCTAATATGTACACACAAGCTTACTAAGGAGAGGGGTGAGGTTTTTATATGTATCTCATGCACCTAGTAAACACTATGCTTTCTCAATACTCGCGTAGCGGCCTTCCCGGAGGGAAGAAGGTACATTTCATGCCTGTGTAGCAGTGATTTTCACTCGCCTGTGGCAAGATGCAAGCGCTTATCGCGCAGCTTTTATAACTTCTGCAACGTCTAATTCCAGTGCTTCTGCTACCTGCTCTAAAGTTAACCCCAACTTCAATAACCGAGGTACTGCTTCAAGTTTACCTTCAAGTTTACCTTCAAATTTACCCTCAAGTTTACCCTCAAGTTTACCCTCAACGCGCCCCTTACGCTCTCCGTCTTCCAAGCCTTCTTGGTAAACCCTTGTTTGTTTCAAATCGCCTAATCCTAACATTGCCTGAATCTCCGCTTGACTCTTTTGAGGAAACTTATAAACAATGATTGTCTCTATTAATTCTACTAATTTTCTACTCACCTGTTGATCAATAACTTGTCTACTCCTCTCAATTAAAATCCGCGCTTTTACACTGGCTTGTTCTGGTGGTTCTAGTACCAACGTAAGAGTTGCTAAACCGATTGACTGATTAGCCAAGTCTCTCAACTCATCTAGGTAAATGACTTGCACTCGTTGACTATCAAAAAACTCCCAGTAGCGCATCGGTACACCAGGGTCGAGACGGCGACTCATCCAGATAACAGTTCCCCGCCAATCGTTGAGTATTTCCGTTTTATCCAGATACATAAAAATTTCCGTGAGGAGACGGGAATAAAGTCCGGGATCAGGTTGAAATTGAAATTCAGTGAAATGAATCGGACGGTCTAATTCTGGTTGTTTCGGCAAAAACGCTCCATCAATCCGAAAAGCCGTTTGTTTGACTTCCACTGATAAAAATTCATAGGCTTCCGCTTCAATTGGAGATTGACCCAGCAGTTCAAAGAAAACACCGGGAAACGTTTTAAACAGTCGATAGAGAATTGAATCAGTTTTCACTTACTCAAAAAAGCAACAAAGATCAATACATATATCAAGATATATTCGCATTAAATAGGCATAATTAAGCGTAAAATAGGATAATTAGCTAAAAATTATTCTCTTTTCTTCTCCACAATCCGCCTTGCTGACCGCTAAAGCTTTATGAAAATTGGACTACGGCAATACTGGAATTTACTTGTAGATTATCTTCAACCCCAAAAGGGCAGGGTTCTTAAGTTTGCGATCGCACTCTTAGCCAGCATCGGACTACAATTAGTCAACCCCCAAATTCTGCGCTATTTCATTGACACAGCCGTAGCAGGAGGTTCTGGGCGAAACCTACTCATATCAGCCCTACTATTTATAGGTGTAGCCTTAATAACTCAACTAATCACCATTGCTGCTACCTACTACGGTGAAAACGTCGCCTGGAGAGCCACCAACGCCTTACGCGCTGACTTAGTTGAGCATTGTTTGCAACTAGACTTATCCTTTCACAAATACACTACACCCGGTGAATTACTAGAGAGAGTAGATGGTGATGTTCAGACTCTTTCGCAATTCTTCTCCAAATTCACCGTTTACATCTTGGGCAATTTGCTGTTGATGTCAGGTGTCATTGTAGTGCTATTTGCTGAAGATTGGCGTGCTGGGATTGCGATCGCCTTTTTTTCCCTGACAGCATTAGGAACTTTAATACGTCTGCGTTCCATAGCCGTTCCCTATTGGAGAACCTATCGCCAAATTAGTGCTGATTTCTTTGGTTTCGTCGGGGAACAATTAGCCGGAATGGAAGACATTCGCGCCAATGGTGCTAAAAGCTATGTGATGCAACGCTTCCACAAAATTTTGCAAGGCTGGCTACCCATCTTTCATCAAGCCCGCTTTGCCAGTACAATTCTTTGGAGTACGACAAACGGTATCTTTGCATTAGGAACTGCGATCGCTTTAACCGTTGGTGCTTACCTTTGGAGTCAAAATATTATTACTATCGGCACAGTATATTTACTATACTACTACACAAACTTACTCAGCGAACCCATTGAACAAATTCGCAACCAATTTGAAGACCTGCAACAAGCAGAAGCCAGTATTTACCGCATTCAAGACTTACTGCAAGAAAAATCCCAACTCAGTGCAGGAGGAGAACAAAGACTTCCTCAAGGCGCACTTTCGGTAAACTTTGATCACCTTTCCTTTAGCTACAATGACCGAAAATCCCAAGATGAAGATTTGGTACTGCAAGACATATCCTTTAATTTACCTGCTGGACATATCTTGGGTTTATTGGGGCGGACAGGTAGCGGTAAATCTTCCCTAGCACGGTTATTACTGAGATTGTATGACCCAAAATCAGGCTCAATTCACTTGGGTGGCGTACCAATTAACCAGACATACTTAACAGATTTACCTCAAAAAATAGGATTAGTCACCCAGGATGTACAACTGTTTCAAACAACAGTACGAAATAATCTCACCTTTTTTAACCAGAATATTAGCGACGAACGCATCTATGAAACCTTAGAAATATTAGGATTATCACAATGGTTGCATTTATTACCCCAAGGCTTAGATACAAATTTGGGGACAGATAGTAGCGGCTTATCTGCGGGACAAGCGCAGTTACTCGCATTTACGCGCGTATTCCTCAAAGATCCTGGTTTAGTCATATTAGATGAAGCCTCCTCACGCCTTGACCCCATTACCGAGAAACTAATTGAAAAAGCCGTTGATAAATTACTAACTGGACGTACAGGCATCATTATTGCTCATCGTTTAGCCACCGTACAAAAAGCAAATCAAATATTAATTTTAGAGCAAGGTCGAATTAGAGAATATGGTCAACGAGAAGAATTACTTAAAAATCCCGAATCACGTTTTTCCCAGTTACTACAAACTGGCTTAACCGACTTATTAACCTAACACCGCAGCGCGGAAGTCAAAAATCAAAAGTCAAAAGTCAAAAATTTGATTTTATAGGCTTTTCATCAGATGAGAATAGTTGATTTATTTACGCCCTCCCTTCTTCCTTTGTGTAGTTCTCCCAAAGGGAGAGGCTAGCGCCAATGCGTACTTTGCGGTTCGTAGTTCTCATATAATTCATCCAGCACAGCCGCAAAAAAATCATGCTCCCTCTCCTTACTAAGGAGAGGGCTGGGGTGAGGTTCTTCTCTTTACTAACTATCATGACAACAACAAAAAAGCCTAAACATTGGGAACTAATATGGCAACTTATTCGCTACAAACCAAAACTATATATCCTTGATAGCATCTACTGGATATTAATTATGGGTTTGCCAGCCCTACCCGGCTTAATCATCCGCGAATTTTTCAACCGTTTAACAAACGAGACACAGTTAGGACTATCACCTCTAGCCTTAATTGCATTATTACTAGCACTGAACTTAGGACATATAGTAGTTATATTTGCGGGGCGAGTTACCAAAACCCAACACCGTTTTCTGATGCGGTCATTACTGCGCCATAATTTGTTAGACCGCCTGTTTGAAAATCCCACATCACAGCCAATAGTTGTGAATGAAAATTCAGAAAAAACCGTATCTCAAGGTGAAATAATTAGCTATTTTCGTGATGATGCTGAACAAATAGAAGACAACGTAGCATGGATATCAGAAGTTTCAGGAGAAGGAATATTTGCTGTTATTTGTTTAGTAGTTTTATTGACTATTAATGTGCGGATGACACTGTTTGTATTTCTGCCTTTAGTAGGAATGGTAGCAATTCTGCAACGAGCCGAAACGCGGATCAAAAAGTACAGAAAAGCCAGCCGCAAAGCCACCGAAAAAGTTACAGGAATATTAGGTGAAATATTTGGTTCAGTTCAAGCGATTAAAGTAGCTGGCGCAGAAAAAAATGTGTTGGATTATTTTCGCACCTTAAATGACCAACGCCGTCAGACAATGATTAAGGATAGTTTGTTTAACGCTATTCTCAATTCTTCCTTTCAAAATATGGTTAATTTGGGGACAGGAATAATTTTGCTGTTAGCTTCTCAATTAATGCAGAGTGGTGTGAATCAATTAACAGTAGGCGACTTTGCTTTATTTGTATATAACCTCTCATTTGTAACCAGCTTTTTTACTTCTGCTGGTGGTTTTATGGCGTTGTCTAAGCACACAGAAGTGTCTTTTGAAAGAATGGCTAGTTTACTCTCTGGTGCATCAGTATATATTTTAGTAGCTCCCAATCAACTTTATTTAAATGATTTGAATGGTCTTCAGAAAGATTTACCAGTAATAAAACAACCTGGTAAAAGTGAGACAGATAATCTCCAATCTTTGAGAATATCTCATCTAACTTATATTTATCCTGGTACTAACCAAGGAGTTACAGATATCAGCTTTGAAATTCAGCGTGGTAGTTTAACTGTAATTACTGGTCATATTGGTGCTGGTAAAACTACATTACTGCGTTTGTTATTAGGATTGTTACCTAAACAAAGTGGGGAAATTTACTGGAACGGGAATATTATAGAAAATACCGCCAGTTTCTTTGTTCCACCTCGCAGCGCTTATACTCCCCAAATTCCGCAACTATTTAGCTATACCCTGCGCGAAAATATTTTGTTGGGCTTGTCTAAAAATGAAATAGATATCGCCACAGCTTTAAATATGGCTGTATTTGAACAAGATTTAGCTACTATGAATGAAAGCTTAGAAACATTAGTTGGTTCCAAAGGTGTGCGACTTTCTGGTGGACAAATGCAACGAGTAGCAGCAGCGCGAATGTTTATCCGTCAACCGGAATTATTAGTATTTGACGACCTTTCCAGCGCTTTGGATGTGGAGACAGAATTGGCGTTATGGTCGCGGATATTTGTGAATAGTTCTGAACAGCAAGATAATTCTTGGACACCAACCTGTCTTGTAGTTTCGCATCGCCCTTCTGTGTTGCGTCGCGCCGACCAGATTATTGTCTTGAAAGCAGGAAGAATAGAAGCCCAAGGTAAATTTGATCAAATTTTCCAGTAAGAAGGTTTGTAGTAAGGACTTTAGTCCTTTCCATACTGGGGTGATTTCTTCGGGTAATTTGTTTCCAGATAAAACCCCACCCCTAGCCCCTCCGGTGCAAGCGAGGAGGGGAGATAAAGCAAAAGTTTGGCAAGTTTTCGCGTTTCGTAAGTATTCAACCGGAATTGATATAATTTACCTTGTCTCTGGTGTGGGAGGGATGCGGACTAAAAGATGAGAACGAAGTGTTCCAGGTAATTTCCCAGGTAAAACATATCCATCTTGACTCTCTTGATAAAGCTGGCTGAATTGAAACAAATCAGTGATGCTGTTCTGTGTCAAATCCACAAAGTGATATGTATATTTTTGCGGACAAACAAAGCTGACAGCACAAGAATATTTTTTAACGCAAGTCCACAAACACCCCACCGGCTGTATATTGAGAGTGCTGTAAATTGAATCGTTTTTTTGCACTTCCAGCAGCTTCAGCAATAGTTGATTTCCTTCGGCGCGTTCGTCTGCTTCTTCGTGAGAGAGAACAGCACTACACGATTTACAAACAAATAAGGTATGAAGTGTCATGGCGACTTGATAAAAAATAAATAAACAAAATATTTAACCCTAAATTCACATAAATAAAGCTTTCATCAATATTATGATTGATTAATGAGATACTTAAATAAATCATCAATAATTGCGTTAGCAGCTAACATACCACTACCAATCCAGTATCTTGGGACTAAATAAACTTTATTTTCTTGCACAGCTTTTAAATTTTGCCACAGGGGATTTGATTTGAGATTTTCTAAATTTCTTTGCGCTGTTAGATTGCCTTTAGCATCACTTTCTTCATTTGTCCAGATAAATATAACATCACCATCGGCTTTTTCGATTAATTCTTTACCTATAGACATTTGAATCGGATTACCAAATAATTTTACAGACTCTGAAGCAGTATAATTTTGGGATTCTGGACGAGATAATCCAGCATCTTGCAAGACTGTTCCGCAGAAGGAATCAAGTAGGTAAAGGTTGATTTTATCTGGATAGACACGCACTACAGAAACTTTGATTTTTGATAAATCTTTGCCCATTTGCTGCTTAAAATCTTCAAGGCGACGGTAATAACTCTCTATTACTTCTTGAGCAGTTTTTTCCTTATTTAATGCCACACTAGTATTGTTAAATACCTCTTTCCATGTACCACTATGTGGAAATCCCAACAAAACTGTTGGTGCTATTTGTGAGAATAAAGAATACAATGATTGCTGATAGGCAAACCCTAAAATAAAGTCTGGTTTGATGCCAAGAATGCTTTCTAAATTAGGCTCACCACTTTTGCCGATGTTATTGACTCCTATTAGCTGATCCTGGAAGTATGATGAGAATTCGGAAATAACAGCACCAATAGGTTTAACCCCTAATGCGATCGCATTTTCTAAGGAAGCATTATCTAAAGTCACCAGTCGCTCAAATTTTTCGGGAACACAGGTGATTCCCACAGCGTGTTTAACATCACGACAAGCTGTGTTTGTTATTTGTTCATTAACAGGTAGAGAACCACCATGATGACAAGCTACAGTTAGCAATAAAGTACAAAATATTGCGATCGCCAATCGCCAGCAGCGAGTTAAGCGTTTGAATTTGATATAACTGTCATTCATGATGGTTACTAAATACCTGATTTTCCTCAGAATTAAAATGTCACAGAAAAACTACCAATAACTGTTAATGGTGCGCCCGGTTCTATGGCTACTCTCCCAAAATTTGCTCCTTGGAAATACTTTTCATTAAACAGATTTTGGATATTAACCCCAGCCCGCCAATTATCACGTTGATAGTAAATTGCTGCGTCTGTTCTGAGATAACCAGGGATGATATAGGTATTGTTGAAGTCACCTTGGCGATCGCCTACATAAAATAAACCAAAACCAAAACCTAACCCTTGCAAATCACCCTGTTGCAATTCGTAAGTTGTCCACAAACTAGCTGTATTAAATGGGACATTAGCTGGACTATTTCCCAGCAAACCGTCATTATCTTTGGTAATCTCGGCATCAATATGGGAATAAGATGCGATCACATTCCAACCAGGACTAATTTCTCCTGCCACATTGAGTTCAATACCTTGGTTGCGTTGTTCACCTATAGAATTGAAAAAGTCTGGATTAGCAAGATCAGTTGTGGCAATATTTGTTTTTGTAATACGATAAGCTGCCAAAGTAGCTGCTAATCTACCATCCAAAAATTCACCTTTTACTCCTACTTCATACTGAGTTCCCCGTTCAGCTTCTAGAATTGAACCATCTGGTCTTGTACCAAAGTTTGGTTGAAATGATTGGCTATAACTAGCATAAAGAGAAATAGGTTCAATAGGTTGATAAACAATACCCAATCTGGGAGTGAAAGCGGAATCATAGCGACCAAATTCAGAACCATCCCGTAAATCTGTACTGTTTTGATCGACAGTATCAAACCGTCCACCGACAAGCAATTTTAAATTATCTGCAAACGCTATTTGGTTTTGCAAGAAAATTCCTAGACCATCGGTGCTACCCTGGCTATTACGCACAACGTTAGTTAATTCGTCTAAACCAGGTCTAGGTGCGGCGTTGTAAACTGGATTGAATACATCAATACTGGGTGTAATTCCTCCTGGCGCTCGGCTTTGAGTTCCTCCTGATGTGGATCTAGCTAAGTCAACACCAAACAAAAGAGTATGATTAATCGAGCCTGTAGCAAACTTACCAACTACATCAGTTTGTAAAGTATAATTTTCTTGATAATCATCATTGGATCTAAAGTTCCGTGTGAGAATGCCTGTTGTTTCATTTAATCTGACAGGTTCAGCACGATAATCAGAAGTATCTGAACTTTGATATCTGAAAGCATTACGGACTTTCCAATTATCGTTAAAGTTATGCTCTAAACGATAGCTCAAACCTATTTCTTCAATTTTGCTAACATCATCTGGTTCGCCCAATATTCGTTCTAAAGGTATATCCAGAATACCCTCACCAAAGGCTAAAAATCCCCGATCAAACGGACGCTCATCGTTGAGATAGTCAAATTGAACCGTTAAGTTAGTTGCTTGCCCAATTTCCCATTTTAAAGTGGGTGAAATAAAGAATCTTTGAATATCTTGATCAAAATCACGGAAACCATCGGAAGTTTCGTAAACAGAATTGAGCCTATAGAGCAGAGTTTTATCAGAATTTAGTGGACCAGAGATATCAATACTAGGGCGGAATGTGGAGAAACTACTCACTGACAATTCAGCATTATAGTAGGGATCTTTTAGAGGCTGCTTTGTAATTAAATTAATTACTCCTCCCGGTTCAACACCACCATATAAAATTGAAGCTGGACCTTTAAGAACTTCTATCCGTTCAACGTTGGCGGTTTCTCTAATACCACGTCGTCCATCTTTAAAACCATCAGTTAAAATACTTCCACCCAAAGTACCACCAGCAAAAAATCCCCGAATGCCAATTTGGTCTGATGTACCACCAAACCCACCATCTTGAACCACACCACCAATATTCAGCAGCGCATCTCTTAAACGAGTGACTCTTTGATCTTTGATCACTTGTTCAGGAACTACTTGAATAGTCTGAGGAATGTCTCGGATGAGAGTATCAGTTCTAGTTCCAGTGGAAGCACTGGGTACACGGTATCTATCTTGCTCACCTGTGACTAATAATTCAATCGGTTCTTGAGTTTCAGTAGTTGCTTGTTCTTCTACTGGTGGTGTTTGAGTAGTAGACACAGTTGAAATAACACCAAAAATCAAACCTTCGTCACTATCAAATAACTGAACTTGTGGCGCACTAGCTTCACCCGTTACAGTGACGCGAATTGTGTTCGCATTCAAATTGCTAACTGTAAATTCAGTGATTCCCGCAGTGGGGTTTTCTTGACGGACAACATCACCATTAGGTAAGCTTAATTGGGAATTAAGAAGATCAACAATATAGCTATTGCCTTCACTCAGATTTGTGAGTTGGAGTTTATCTGATTGATTAGTTACTAAGATTACTTCTATCCCTGTGTCTGTTGCTTGTAAGTTGACACCCGTTACCTGAATCAGAGACTGAGCCAGCAACTGCTGAATACTTGTCGCAGATTGTTCTATGTTATTTAATTGAGAAAGTCTGCCTATTGGTTTTTGGTTCTCTTCAGCCGAAACAGGTGGGTTAACCAATACCAAAGCTAAACTGACCATCCAAGCTAGTTTTTGTAACTGATTTGACATCACTCTACTCTACTCACCACACAAATAGGTAACTGGGGGTAAAGGACTGGGTACTGGGGACAGGAATTAAGAAGTCCAATTAATTAATATCTAATATCTAATACCTAATACCCAATAACCTTTACTTTTCTAATTTATAATTCCTATCAAGAAGCTTACAGGAAATCTCTCGAATGTGGATGAGTGCTTTGAACGCTAGACGGAATTTTTTGAACGCTAGACGGAATTTTGGCATTTTTTGTTGTATAGCTGGGGAGTGGTCCGTGGTCCGTGGTCCGTAGGGTAAAAACCTTTCGGTGTCTAACTTTTATGATCAGTTTATTTCCTAACGTCCTTGGCGGTTGCTATAAAATCACCTTATGCTTGTATTTGCATATTTGAATTTATGCGTAAAGTTTAAAAACTAAAAATAAAACTGTTTATTTAATTTTCCTGTCCTTACACTGCCAATTCATCAATTTTAAGAGATAATCGTGAATTACGAGTTAAAAATTCTTTGGGATTGATGCCAAATTTTTTTCTGAAAGCAGTAGCGAAGTAACTACGGCTAGAAAAACCAACGCTACGAGCTGCTTGAGAAATACTTAATTCTCCTGCTGCTAATAATTTTCGTGCTTGTTCTAATCTATGATGATGTAAATAGCCGAATACTGTCGTATCAAATATCAAACGAAAGCCACGTTTGAGAGTGCAGTCATTTAAGCCGACCTGTCTTGCTAATTCCAATAAAGAAGGAGGATTATTTAAATTTTGCAATAAAATTTCTTTGGCGTAGTGAATACGTTCCACATCATCAGGCTTGAGTGCAAAGGTGTCATTTTTACCTTGACGTGCGGTCAAATCTTCTTCAACCAGCAATACCATTAGTTCCAAAACTTTACTTTCTAAGTACATCCGTTTCATCATTTCCTGATAGGGACAATTTAAAATTTGCTGTAATACTACTTGCATTGCTGGAGTTGTAGTCCCAGGACGAGAATAATATTCTTGATGAGGCTTTCTCACTAAATGAGTTAATTCTGGTGGAAGTTGCTGCTGTTCTTTACCCATGAACAAGCAAAAAATTTCCGGTTTCATGTGAACACTAATCTCAATAAGTTTTTCTGACTTGAATGATTTAAATTTCTCTTTTGGTGCTAGTCCACTACCCCATAATCTGTGATTTCCGCTACTAACAGAAAAATGGTTATCTTGTTGATATCCTGAAAGATAAAAATTGTATTCTAAAGGATGCTGTCGTTCTGGATTCTGCATAATTAAATCGTCATATAATTGGACTTCTGAAAATGCTAAAGATAATCCATTCCGAAGTTCTATTTCTCCCCAAATTCCTGTACCTAATTCTTTTGGGAATTGACAAATAGTGTCAAATATGTACCAGCGATCTTGTAGGATGTTACATAGCCCATCGGACTTTTTTTCCGTTTCTGGTATTTCTACAAATAAATTCCAAAAATCTTTTTGCGAAATTGTGATTGTCATCATGTATTAGCGATAAATTTTCAGTTTTTGCCAGTTTTTAACTATGATTTCTCATCCCTAAGCACAAGCAATGCAAAGTCAATAGGACTTACGCAATAACTCTCTGCAACCCTCTTTCCTTCGTGTCCTTCTCCCTTGGCGCTAGCCTCTCCCTTTGGGAGAAGGGGAGAGGCTAGCGCCAACGCGTTCTTCTCCCTTGGCGCTAGCCTCTCCCTTTGGGAGAAGGGGAGACGCTACGCGAATGTGGTTCGTTTTTTCATGATTTTGCGTAAGTCCTGGTCAATTTGAGCAGTATTTAATTATAAATACTGCAATTATCGGCTTATTGAGATATATTAGCACTAATATGATGAGAATAATATATTTTTATACCGCAAGTTTGTGATTAGATATACAAAAAATTATATAATTTTCTCCGCTATAGCAGTAGAACAATACTTAATTATGGAAACTGCACAAGAGGAGATATGTCAATGGAAAATAAAAAACAAGCGATGCCTGAAGTAGGCATCGCTTACGCCCAAATTTAACTCAGGCGATCGCTTATTTTTCCTATTTAAAAATCTAGCTTAAGTAGCCACAGATTACAACAGTTTCAGGTTAGAGAAAACAAACTCTTGAGTAGAAGTTTTTCCAGATGTTTCAGTGCGAATCTCCCGACGATTTAAAATGAAATATTCACCAACTTTTTCATATTCATCAGTAAACTCACTTCTACCACCCTTTTGTTCCCCTGTTTTCGGGTCATGGTATACAGAGTCATAGGTGTGAGACAAATAACCTGCTCCGGTATCATGACTGCTGAAAGTGTCAATGGTCACAAAAGTACCGTGGATTAAACGGTGAACGTGGCAAACTTCGTTATTGCGAACTTTATATTTATCGCCTTCACCTTTACCACCGACTAAAATTTCAGTTGCACCAGTTTCATCAGTGTTACCATAGCTGAATTGATTGGCGCTGTGGGTATCTTCAAAGCTGCGACGGACACGGTGAATGGCAATTTCCCAAGCTTGACCGTGGATGGCTTTTTTTGCAGCCTCATCTTCTACGTCCAAAACTTCCGCCTTGAGTTCACCGTTAATGACTACTTTACCTGTAAATACTTGGTCATCATATTTATAAGTAATATCTGCGGTATAACCGGGAAAAGATTTGTCCCAAGTGTAGCGATTTTCATAAGCAGCCCGGAAAAGTTCCTGAGCAGAAAGTTTTGTAATTGTCATCAGCTTCTCCTAGCGTGACTAGCTATATTAGCGTTTTATCTTTGCTGGTATTAGCATAGAAGTAAATATGAAGCTTCGCATAGTCCCCAAGTGGGTACACTTATGCCTAATTCTCTTTACATTGTATTTCAAGCGATCGCCAATGTCAGCAACGAGCAGCAACTAAGACTAGCTCTCATGGATAAAATTGGTGAGTATTTTGGCGTACAACATTGCGGTATCTATCTCATCGATGAACAGCCAAGTTCGGAAATTAATGTTCAGACTATTCCCGCAGTCTGTATGGAGAACAACCCAGTCGGGCGCTATGTGGTAGAACGACACGCTCCCACCCATGAACAATTAATATTATCACCCGGAGACTGGAAACATTTCTGTTCCCGTCATGACCATGAACACGTAATGACGGGGCCGATTGTGTGTGATGGTCAGCTTGTGGGAACATTAAACTTAGCCCGCAATCAAGGAACTGAAGCTTTTAATGCCGATGACATCGCTGATTTAAGCGCTTTGTGTATTCATTTATCAGCCAAACTTGCGACTCTGCGAGCCAAAGAAGCAAGAATCTCCAACTCGCTGTTAGTCAGTCCTTTAACCGCCCGTGAGCTAGAAATTGCTGAGTTGGTAGCACAGGGGCTAACGAATGCCGAAATTGGTCGCAGATTGTGGATAACGCAAAATTCAGTTAAGCAAGCCTTGAAACGGATGTTTCGTAAGCTTGGTGTTTCAGCGCGGAGTGAGATGGTAGCAAAACTACACTTGATAGCTCTTAATTAGTCAATTACCCTGGGGGTTGAGCAGTCCCCCAAATTTTGACACTACGGGGGCTTGCGTCATTTTAATTAACCGATTTGTTTTCATGTAATTGTTGCATGAAAAAATCTTCTAAGGAATGACGAGATAATCTCATAGAAATAATTTGCCCCTTCATCAACCGGAGACTAGCCAGAAAATCATAGTAATCTTCTTGTAATGTCCCTTGCCAAGAACCATCACCCTCAAAAGCGAGATTATGTATCCACTGTTTCAACACCTCAGAGTCACCACCGCGACCTTTGATGTAGTATGTTTGATCACTGCCTAATAGTTCCTCTAGAGAACCAGAACAAATAACTTCACCTTTAGAGAGGATAGCAATGCGATCGCAAATTTGTTCCACTTCACTCAGAATATGGCTATTGAAGAAAATCGTTTTACCTGCGGCTTTCAGCGATAGAATAATTTCCCGCATTTGGTAGCGCCCTATAGGATCTAAACCAGACATGGGTTCATCGAGAAATATCAATTCCGGATCATTAATCAGCGCCTGTGCCATACCCACACGCTGTAACATTCCTTTAGAATAGCGACGCATCTGCTTTTTCCGAGCATCGACTAGGGATAAACCGACTAAATCCAGCAGTTCGGGAATGCGTTGACGTTGCACACTTGGGGGAATTTGGAACAAGCCCGCAGCTAGCTGAAGAAATTCCCAGCCAGTCAGATAGTCATATAAATAGGGATTTTCTGGAAGGTAGCCAATAAGTTGCTTAGTATGGCGATCGCCTAATGGCTTACCCAATAATAAACCCTTTCCCGAACTGGGGCGGATAATTCCCAACAACAGTTTTAAAAGGGTCGTTTTCCCAGCCCCATTTGGTCCTAATAACCCAAAGGTTTCCCCTTTGTAGACCTGAACAGAACAGCTTTTGAGAGATAAAACTTTTTGATTCAGCCAAAAACCCGTGCGATAAACTTTTCGCAAATCAGCAGTTAGGACTACTGGCGGGTTATCAATAGTATTCAGTTGATTATCAGGGATGTCTACACCAGTCTTCATGTCACAATTACCACCAACTTTGTCAATCATCACAAATTGAGTAGCTCAGTGGTTCCTTTAGCCTCACTATCCTATAGGATACCCTTAGAACTGGGAATTGTACCAGCACGACGGGGGTCAATTTCCACCGCCATTCGGGTAGCCCTAGCAAAAGCTTTAAATGTCGCCTCAATAATATGATGGGAGTTAATGCCATCCAATTGACGAATATGCAGTGTCATTTGGCTATGGTTGACCAATGCTACAAAGAATTCGCGGACTAGCTGGGTGTCATAGGTTCCCACGCGCTGGGTAGGAATTGCCAAACCATAGCTCAGATGAGGTCTACCAGAAAAGTCCAGCGCCACTTGCACTAAAGCTTCATCCAATGGAGCCAGAAAATTACCAAACCGAACGATACCTTTTCTGTTACCTAGAGCTTGACTAAAAGCTTGTCCTAAAGTGATACCCACATCTTCATTCGTGTGGTGGTCATCAATTTCCCAGTCTCCTTGGGCTTGGACATTTAAATCAATCAGCCCGTGGGAAGAAATTTGATGCAACATATGATCCAAAAACGGAATCCCGGTGGCTGCTGTACAGATACCTGTACCATCCAAATTGATAGTAACTTTTATATCAGTTTCGCCCGTGGTGCGATGAACAGAGGCAACACGAGCAGTGTAACTTGAATTTAGGCGATCGCTTGTTTGCATAGCTGGGGAATTTTAGATTTTAGATTTTAGATTTTAGATTTTGGATTGAACTGCAATCTAAAATCGCAAATCCAAAATCCAAAATTGATTGACCAATGACTACATCCCCATTATTTCATAGCCTGCATCTACGTACAAAACTTGCCCTGTAATGCCACTAGCTAAATCGCTAGACAAGAAAGCCGCAGTATTGCCTACTTCTTGCTGCGTCACAGTGCGTCGCAGGGGAGCTACTTCTTCTACATGGTGAATCATATCTAAAATTCCGCCTACTGCCGAAGATGCCAATGTGCGTATCGGCCCAGCAGAAATGGCATTTACCCGAATGTTTTGCGGTCCGAGTTCCGCCGCCAAATAACGTACACTAGATTCTAAGCCGGCTTTCGCGACTCCCATGACGTTGTAGTTAGGAATTGCCCTCACACCGCCCAAATATGTCAGGGTAATGATGCTACCTCCTTCTGTCATCAGAGGTTTAGCCGCACCACTTAACTGCACTAGCGAATAGGTGCTGATTTCTAAAGCAGTTTTGAAACCAGAACGTGAGGTTTCGCTAAAACCACCAGTCAAATCGTCTCTGTTAGCGAAGGCTAAACAGTGGATGAGGATGTCCAATTTTCCCCACTTATCCCGGACGGCTTCAAAGGTAGATTCGACCTGTGCGTCGTCTTGGACATTACAGGGAACAAATAAGCTGGGGTTGAGTGGTTCTACCAATTCCGCCACTTTTTTCTCCATTTTGCCTCGCTCATCTGGTAGGTAAGTAATACCCAAGTTGGCTCCGGCTTTGTGCAGTTGTTGAGCAATCCCCCAAGCAATGGAGCGGTTATTGGCAATTCCTGTAACTAAGGCGTTTTTTCCAGTCAGATTAAGCATATAAATTATGAATGTGATCAATCATTAGGAGCATATTTACAATACTAGAATCTGAGGCGAGTTTGTCTTGCTTCTGCACATAATTTGCAAAAATGATCATCAGGAGAACTGTTTTCTGAAAAGTTTCTCCAGATAATCCTGAAGATATTCTCAAGATATCGTGAACTTTTTGGGAAAAAACCTGACGACCACAACTGTGCGAGAACTTATAACAACTACTAGCTAAAAACAGCAAAAATTATGTATCATTATGAACAAATAACTATGAAGTTATGGATTTGAGTATAGGAATGTACAGAAAGGTTGACGGTGCTTTATTGATTTTTCAGGTGTATTCTTAGGTAATCAGTTTTTGTTTTTCCGGCATTGGGTAGGGGAAGGGAGATGATCGTGACACAAGATAAAGCCCTAGCAAATGTATTTCGTCAGATGGCGACCGGAGCATTTCCTCCAGTTGTAGAAACGTTTGAACGCAATAAAACAATATTTTTTCCCGGCGATCCTGCTGAACGAGTTTATTTTCTTTTGAAGGGTGCTGTGAAACTTTCCAGGGTGTACGAGGCAGGAGAGGAAATAACGGTAGCACTGCTGCGGGAAAATAGTGTTTTTGGTGTGCTGTCATTACTGACAGGAAATAAGTCAGATAGATTTTACCATGCAGTGGCATTTACGCCTGTAGAGTTACTGTCAGCGCCAATTGAACAGGTAGAGCAAGCGTTTAAGGAAAATCCAGAATTATCAATGTTGATGCTGCGCGGCCTTTCTTCGCGGATTTTACAAACAGAGATGATGATTGAAACCTTGGCTCACCGGGATATGGGTTCGAGATTGGTGAGTTTTTTGTTAATTCTTTGTCGTGATTTTGGTGTTCCTTGTGCAGATGGGATTACGATTGATCTGAAGCTATCTCATCAGGCGATCGCTGAAGCAATTGGTTCTACTCGTGTCACCGTGACTCGCTTACTAGGGGACTTGCGTGAAAAAGAGATGATTTCTATCCACAAAAAGAAGATTACTGTGCATAAACCTGTTACCTTAAGTAGGCAGTTCACTTAAAAGCAATCTCGGAGGTGGAGTGGCAAGTGTTGTGTTCTTAAAAATGACACCCATAGCTGGAGGTAAGTCTACAATCGTGAGTAATTTCAGCTATTGCCTATTTTCCATCCTCTGCAAGGTAATGAATGAAAGTAGTAGGCTGTATCTGGAACCAATTCGGTAGCTAAAGATGACCACCGGGTACATCCTGATCGCAGCGATTTTAATTTTGGGGGGCGTAATTGCCACCGTGGGCGATCGCATTGGCACACGAGTTGGCAAAGCACGCCTCTCACTGTTTAACCTGCGTCCTAAAAAAACGGCTGTATTGGTAACAATCTTTACGGGGGCATTGATTTCGGCCTCAACATTAGGCATATTATTTGCTGCTGATGAAGGATTGCGGCAGGGGGTATTTGAGCTAGAAGATATTCAAAAAGACCTGCGAAACAACCGGGAACAGCTCCAAATTGCGGAAACTGAGAAAAGTCAGGTAGAGACTGAGTTAAGCACCGCTAGAATTGAAAAAAACAAGGCACAGCAAGCGTTGCAGGTAATTAATCAGTCTTTGCAAGCAGCTAACGCTAAACAAAAAGCAACAGAAACTCAACTTCAACGTACCCAAAAGCAGTTAGGTGAAGTAGTAAATCAATATAAACAAGCCTTAACTGAACTGCAAAGCGTTTACGATCAAAGAGAGACTTTGCAGGGGGCTATTGAAGAACTGAAGGCAGAACGGGAACGACTTTATGCCCAAGCGAAAACAGCCATTGAGGAAGCTAAAACAGCTATTGACCAGCGCGATCGCAAAATTGCCCAACTCGATGGACTAATCAAACAACGCAATCAAGAAATTGCTTCGCGAGAGCAAGTGATAGCCACAAGGGAATCTCGCCTGAAAGAATTGGAAAAACAACAGAATTATTTAGAACAAGAAGTGGCAAGGCTGGAACAATATTATCAGTCATACCGTGACTTACGTCTAGGTAAGCTCGCCCTAGTTCGCAATCAAGTGCTAGCTGCAAACCTGGTTCGCGTCAATCAAGCCAGTGCAGCCCGTCAAGCGGTAATAGAACTTTTGCAAGCAGCTAACCAAAATGCCAACATTCAATTAACTGAACCTGGGGAAAATCCCACAAATAAAGAGCTGCTGCGCGTTACCCAGGAAAGAGTAGAACAACTCAGCCAGCAGATTAACGATGGTCAAGAGTACGTTGTGCGAATCTTTTCTGCGGGTAATTACGTGAGGGGAGAAAACCAGATAGAATTTTTTGCGGATGCAGCCCGAAATCAATTAATCTTTTCCGAAGGCGAGGTACTAGCTACAACTACTGCTGACCCCAAAACTATGACATCCTACCAGCTATCACAAAGACTGGATTTGGTGATTTCTGCTTCGGAATTTCGGGCGCGTAATGCCGGAATTGTCGAGGGTGTGTTAAGAGAAGGTTCTCATTTACGCTTTTTCTTACAATTAAGACAGTATGAGCAACCGTTAGAAATTAAAGCGATCGCCAGGGAGGATACTTATACCGCAGGGCCTTTAAGAATAAAGCTATTGGCAATTTTCAACGGTAAAGTGATTCTTAGCACCTAAAAATTTAAAAATAATTACATAAAAATATTACTCGAATTTAAGTGTATCTATTATGACTTTTAGTGAATTTTCACCAACACAACCAGTGATCTTGGGCTTCGATCCCGGTAAAGATAAATGTGGTCTAGCAGTCATGGGACTAGATAGGCAATTGTACTATCACCAAGTGGTGACGGCACAAAAGGCGATCGCGACCATTGAAACACTGCGTCAACAATTTCCCGTTTCCTTGCTAGTCATGGGTAATCAAACCACATCTAAACAGTGGAAGCAACAACTGCGAGAAGCATTGGTAGAGCAACTAAGTATAATTTTAGTAGATGAGCGCTACAGTACCTTAGAAGCACGCGATCGCTATTGGCAGATGTACCCACCCAAAGGACTCACAAAACTCTTACCACAGGGCATGAGACAGCCACCACGACCCATAGATGACATAGTTGCCCTCCTCCTAATTGAAAGATACTTAAATCGCCTAACTAGCAATAACCAATGACCAATGACCAATGACTAATGACTAATGACTAATGACCAATGACCAATGACTAATGACCAATGACTAAAGTTCAGCCCTAATAGTAAAAGCATAATCTCCCCCAGGTTCTAGCTGATAATCCTGTTTTTCTAAGAAGCGACCGAGTGGTTCTTTAATCAGGGCGCGACCTTGGGAAGGCTTAACAGACAGTTCTCCTCGGCGAAAATGCCATTGGAAATGCCACTCGAAGTTACCCGCACTTACTTCCCCCTCAAGAAAGCCGAGTTGCCACGATTGACGGATAATTCTGACATGGGCGGTAGTTTCTGGCAGACGTTTGGCACTCACAATGCTTTTTGTCACGTGTGGGATCACAGCCAAATAAATAGGCTACTTCTTTTATTTACCAAAAATTTGGGTTTAAAGCCTCTCTGCGAGACGCTACGCGAACGCCCTTGCAGGGCGACTTTCATTATGTTATCTTATTTTGCGTAGGAGATGTTGACGCAAATGATAGTTTTAGAATTTAAACTACGAGGCAAAACAACTCAATATGCTGCTATAGATGAGGCGATAAGAACGGCTCAATTTGTCCGCAACAAAGCTATCCGGTTTTGGATGGATAATAAAGGAGTAGGACAAAAAGAATTATATCGTCTAAGTAAAGCTATCAGACAAGAGTTTTCTTTTGCTAATTGTTTAAATTCTAGTGCTTGTCAAGCCGCGATAGAAAGAGCTTATAGCTCAATATCCCGTTTTTATGACAATTGCAAAAAAGGTATTCCGGGGAAGAAAGGTTATCCAAAATTTCAAAAAAATAACCGTTCAGTGGAATACAAAACTTCTGGATGGAAGTTGTCAGAAACGAGAAAACAAATAACTTTCACAGACAAGAAAGGAATTGGCAAGCTTAAGCTAAAAGGAACGTGGGATTTAAATTTTTACCCCATAGAACAGGTAAAACGAGTTAGGTTGGTACGTCGCGCTGACGGATATTACACCCAATTTTTAATTAGTGTAGAGAACAAAGTAGAAACAGATCCAACTGGTAAAATCATAGGCTTGGATATGGGTCTGAAAGAGTTCTACACTGATAGTAATGGGCATAGTGAACCTAATCCTAGATTTTATCGCACAGGAGAAAAACGATTAAAGTTTTATCAACGTCGTGTTTCTCGTAAAAAGAAAGGCTCTGCTAACCGGAAAAAAGCCATTAATAAATTAGGGCGAGTACACCTCAAAATAAGTAGGCAACGTCAAGAACACGCCAAGCGAGTGGCGCGTTGCGTAATCCAGTCTAACGATTTGGTAGCCTATGAAGATTTGAGGATTAAAAATTTGGTGAAAAATCATTGTCTCGCTAAATCTATTAATGATGCTGGTTGGTATCAATTCAGGAAATGGTTAGAGTATTTTGGTGTTAAGTTTAGCAAGATAACTGTAGCTGTTAATCCTGCTTATACTTCTCAAGAATGCTCTAGTTGTGGGGCAATGGTCAAAAAGTCTTTATCAACAAGAAGTCATATTTGTGAATGTGGGTTTGTTTTAGATAGGGACTGGAATGCTGCTATCAATATTCTGAAATTAGCCTTGAGTACCGTAGGGCATACGGGAACTTGGATGGATGCTGACCGAAGTCGAAGCATAGATCCGAACGCTTTGGGAGATTCGACCGCTACTCATGTTGGAGAAATCCTGTATGAGCAAGTTGGGTCTGTGAACAAAGAATCACCGCGCCTTTAGGCCGGTGAGTGTCAACAAACTTATCTAAAATATACAAATTGACATGGACAAGACCGTAGCAGACCTTCGCAAAGATTACACCTTGGAAGGTTTGAGTGAAACCGAGATTAACCCTAATCCCTTTATTCAGTTTAAAAAATGGTTTGAGCAAGCATTAGCAGCCCAACTTCCTGAACCGAATGCTATGACTCTGGCTACTGCTACACCAGATGGTCAGCCTTCAGCCAGAATGGTATTGCTGAAAGATTTCGATGAACGGGGCTTTGTTTTGTTCACTAATTACAACAGTCATAAAGGACAAGAACTAGCAGCAAATCCCCAAGCAGCTTTAGTCTTTTGGTGGGCGGAATTGGAACGTCAAGTCAGAATTGTGGGGACAGTCGAGAAAATTTCCCCAGAACAGTCTGATAGTTATTTTGAAATGCGACCGCCCAATAGTCGTTTAGGTGCGTGGGCTTCTAATCAAAGTGAGGTAATTGTGGGGAGGGAAGTTTTAGAGCAACAATTGCAGGAATTTCAGGACAAATATAAAAATCAGGAAGTTCCCCGTCCACCTCATTGGGGAGGATACCGAGTCATCCCCAGAGAAATTGAGTTTTGGCAAGGTCGCTCCAGTCGTCTGCATGACCGCTTGCTGTATACTCGCGGCAATAATCACAATTGGAAAATTGAGCGCTTATCACCTTGAGTAGTAGGGGCAATTAATTTTGGATTTTGGATTGGCAATTTTAGAAGTAGGGTGTGTTGTCGCGTAGCGCAACGCACCATCCTAACTTATCGGTGCGTTAGTCCTAACGTCCATAACGCACCCTACCTGCTCACCCCTGCTTCTTACTCGGTCGCTGCTACTTTGGTATCAGGTGCAAATTGAACTCTGGGATCTGGCATAAAAGTATATCTTAGGTAAATTCCTCCCCAGATGAACAGGATAATTAATAAACCACCAATACCGAGGGGATTAGGTAACCAGAAAACTACTTCTATATGGTTGAGTTCACCGGGTTTGAGCTGCCATACTAACTGCTTTCCTTGCTTTTGGGGACTGATAGCAGTTTCGGTTTGTTGCATATTTCTGGCTCCCCAAGGGGTTTTTAAGCTAAATTTGAGGTTGAGAATTGATTCAGTATCAGACAGGACGTTACCTCGGCTGGCAATTAAGGAGAGCGATCGCAAGTCTAAATCATAAATTAAGCGATTCTTCACTAACAGCACAAAATTGTTTTGATCTATCAGTAAATTAGATTCAATTTTCGGTGTTGCTGATTCAGGTGCTTTCTGCACAGCCTCTGCTTTTTGATTAGTCCGAGAGTTAAAAAAATCGTTGAATTTCTCTTGCAACTCTTGACCATTACTGAAGGGAATTTTGACAATAATTTCTTCTGGAGAAATCCGTTGGGTTTTGCCTTCTAGTTGACGGGCGCGACGTTCTATGCTGTGTAACCATTCATATACATAATCACCACTAAAGCTGGTGAGTCGTTCTCCCAATTTAATATGCTGTACTATTTCGCCACTATTTGAGTTATTAAACTTCACTCCTGCATCGTAATCGACACAACCAGTTAGCAGCAGTGACGATAACAGAACCAGCCACAAAATAGGATTTTTTATCGGAAAGATTCGATGAATGAGATTCCGACTCATCAGCTTGATGAATAATCTTATTTTTATGAACACAAAACTCAAGGCTCTAATGAATTTCAGTAAAATCTTTCTGAAAATAGAAGCATTCATTATATATCTCCCAAAAAGTCAAATATTCGTAACTAATCTTGACTAATACTAATTCTGGATGATAGCTTGTGTGGCTTAATGGAAAATCCTAAAAACTTAACCAAGCCAAGTATGAGAGTGTTAGCACAATCACAATTAGTGACACCCAAATAAAGCGATTATCTTGGGTATTCACCTGGCTGAGGTCTACTAATTCTGGTTCAGCAGGTGCTTGGCGAGCCGATTTCGGGGAATTTCCAGATGCTCTCATTTTGGCATCATTATCAGACAATGTGCCTAAATCGGGGATTTCGGTCATCCACTCACTGGGGCGTTGGAGTTTCGGAGCTTTTAAAATATAAAGTAAATCCTTTGCTTGTTTGCTCGTTTCTGGGAAAGGATGACGTTGGAGTTGTTGACAAAGAGCGATCGCTTCTTCGGTCTGACCGGCTGCTTCATAAGCTGTTACCAGCCAAATTTCAACTTCACCCCCAAGGCGAGAATTTCGAGATAACAGGGCGCTGGCTTTTTCCAGATTTTCCACAGCTTCTCGATATTTCCCATTTTCAAAGTTAAGTTTTCCAGCCTGATAACGACTTCTGGCAATTTCTAAACTTTCTGTACTCACGTTTTACACACCAATCAGCACTGCTTTAAATTTTGCCATTTCAGCCAACTTTTGAGAACTTTATTAAAAGCTGACACAATGGAAGTTGATAAACGTTTAAAATTCTAACTAAGTAGCTACGGATATTTACTGAGAAACAATTCAAATTATCAAATACAGGTAAGCAAAAATATGCTAAAAATCAAGCATTTACAACTGAATTGGCTGGTAATAGGAATAATTTTCCCTGTAATCAGCGCTACAATGACCCCGGCTGCTGCCGGGAGCGTTATTATCATTAATAACACTGTGAGAATTAATCAGCCGCCTGCTGTTGGTTCTTTTATTTATGGTAGTCCGATTTCTACCCCCATGCCTGTAGATCCAAGAACCGGGCTAATTCCCACCAGACGCAGCGATCGCGATTATCACTCCTATCCTGTAGTTAAGCCGAATGTGAACCCTAATTCTGGGTTGATTAATCCAACTTTAATTAATCCCGTAATTCAGAACTCAACCCTAGTTAATCCAGTGATTTTCCATAATAATTCACAGCAACGTACATTATTGAGAGGGCGATCGCAGGTGAAGATGAATCGGCATCGTGTAAGATCCACAGGGCGCTCACGCGTAATTTTCAACTATCCCAGGTAGGTAAAAATCAGAATCCTCCCGGTTTTACGTAAACTGAGAACCAAGGATCATCGTCCCAATACCACCATCAGTAAATACCTCTAGTAATAGAGCGTGGGGAATGCGACCATCAATAATATGTGCCGCACTTACGCCTTGGGCAAGCGATCGCACACAACAATTCACTTTTGGAATCATCCCACCGCTAACGATACCATTAGTAATCAGTTCACGGGCTTGACGAATATCTACCTTCGGAATCAAACTAGATGGATCTTTGTAATCCTTAAGAATACCTGGCGTGTCAGTCAGTAAAATTAACTTTTCCGCACCCAAAGCGGCCGCAATTTCCCCAGCCACAGTATCAGCGTTAATGTTATAAGCTTGACCCTTCTCATCAGTAGCTACACTAGACACCACCGGAATATAGCCATTACTAGAGAGAGTTTCCAAAATTTTGATATTGACACCACTCACTTCCCCCACAAAACCGATACCTTCTTGATCCTGGGGACGGGCTGTAATCAAATTACCATCCTTACCACAAAGTCCCACCGCCAAACCCCCAGCGCGGCTAATCAGAGAAACAATTTCCTTATTAACTCGACCAACCAAAACCATCTCCACCACATCCATAGTGGGCGCATCTGTCACCCGCAGACCATTTTTAAATTGTGCTTCAATACCCAGTTTAGTTAACCAACTATTGATTTCCGGTCCACCACCATGTACCAGAATGGGACGTAAGCCAACGCAGGATAAAAAGACAATATCCCGCATTACTTTGTCTTTGAGGGTGCTATCTTTCATAGCTGCACCACCATATTTGACAACAACAGTCCGACCCACAAATTGTTGAATGTAAGGTAGTGCTTCACTGAGTACACGTACACGAGTAGCTTCCGTTTCCCTGATATATTCCGAATCGTTATCCATCACGAGGAGCTATTGAGATTTAAAACTTATTTAGTCAGTTTAGAAGAAATTGGAACCTGCAACAATCTTTCAGCATTCCTGGTTCTTCTCTGGGGCTTCCTTTGCTGCGAGGAGAGTTTTCCATTACAGGATTAGAAAAGATTCCGGCTCCCTCTCCTTACTTTCGCGTAGCGTCTCCCTTTGGGAGAAGGAGAGGGTTGGGGTGAGGTTGTCTAGGGATTTCTACAAAATCCAGATGCTCCCAATCCCATCAACCGCCGCCCATATTCATCGCTGCTAACATAGCTTGCTGACTCACCTGTTTATAAACAGTATCTAAATATTTCGTCACCACATCAGCATTGGTTAAACTGACTGTACTTTCTTCAGTTTTGGCTAAAGGAATCGCCCCCAATACATCTAATACCGTTTCGCTACCCGACGGCGTAATCACCACTAAGGAAGACTCTAGAGGTTCATGATATTGCCAAAAATCATTAAGGTTAACAGAGGTTTGGGGCTGAGTCGTCGGCTGTGTAATTTCAGATGTCTCCGGTGCTGTGACTTCCACCTTAGCACCGCGTAATTGACGTAAATCGCTGATAATTTGCTCTTTAGTGCGTCCGCGTAACTGAAACAGCACAAACGGGTCTTCACTGAAGCGATCGCCTAACTGATAGTATACAGCACCAATATGTTTACAAGGATTTGCCTTATCAGGACAAGAGCATTTACTGTGAACATCAGAAAGTGTAAACGGAAACAAAGACAAACCATTGGCTGTAAACACCTCCTCAATATTTTGAGGCATTTCCCCCGCTAACAGCTTCGCTGCAAAAATAGCTCTTTGGGACATAGTTTCAATCACATAACCCCATTCCTCCTCAGTAAAATGGTCAATAGAAAGAGAAACCTTATAAGGTTCAGGTTCACTACCTTGAACTCTCGCTAAAACCTTTGCCCCTTTAAACTCAATATTTAAAACATTACCCTGACGAGAATAATTCCTCGCCCGTTCCAAACGCTTTTTAAACCGATAAGAATCCAGTAACTCTAGCCACTTTTGTGACCACCATTCTCTACTTGCTTGTAAGGTATCGTTATTCATAAATAAATGCCAACATTTGGTTGGATCAGGTATACAAGCAAAATCCTAGCAATATAGCGGTATGCACTAGAATGAATTACATCATAGCCCCCTCCTCGCTTGCGGGTGGGGTTCTTATATATATCTCACTTAACTGATAACCGCTATAAAATGATTTGACTCTATAACAAAAGGCTTATGATCAGCAATATCTACCTATTCTAAACTTGTTATAAATTATTTACCCAACTTTGCAAATTTTCTACAGTATTTAAATCAAATATTGCCTCTCCTAAAGCCTCAATAACTTCTATATTTAAACTTCTGATTTCAGTTTCTAATTCTCTATCAATTTCTCCAAACTTTTTATTAATTAACCTGAGAATCAAATTTTTTTCTCTTTCAATGCCTCTTTCAATGCCTGTCTCAATTCCTTCTTCCATCCAACTGGTGACAATTTGCATAACTTCCTCCTTCTCTTCTTTGATTAATGTACCTATTTCTGCTTGAAATTTCTCTTCTTCTATTTTATTCAATCTCAAATACGTGTCAATGAACCCTGATATCAATTGCATTTTGGCTGGATTTAATTTTAAGGTAACTAATAACCTTAAACATTCCGCTTTGACTTTTGGCCTATCTTCTGGTGCTATATTCATTTTTGACATCAAAGCCGATGCAACTGGATTTGGACGAATTAAAAAGTCTCGCCAGTTGAGTTGATTCAGTTGCACTACTTGATAATTAAATTTTAGCACTTCAAAATCGGGAAAGTTGATTTGATAGTTATTCACGGCTACGGTTTTGGGTGAGTCGTAGGAAAATATAACTATCGGATATATTGGTAAGTCCAATTTTTCATCTAATCTCGCAAAATAACGAAACATTCTTTGATTAAATTTCGGTCTTGCACCTGATTCAGCTTCAATATGAATCACAAAGTAAGACGGTTGCCCTAGAAATTTTACTTTAACTATTAGGTCTGTTTCATATTTGTCTCCTGCGGTGACATCCGTAAATATTTCTTTGTCTAAAAATGTAATTGATGTGGTGTCTATATATTCAATCACTTGAGGAAAGAATAATTCTATAAATTCTATGAAAAAGTTTGATATTAGTTCTTTGAATAAGCGGTCATGGTCTATCTTGTTTGTCATCTTGTTTTCTGAGTAAAGAAAATTGGAAAAAAAGCTTTAATTGCGGTGCTATTTTCATATAGCTTTTCCTAATCATATAAGGTATATCATAGCCCCCTCCTCGCTGGCGGGGAGGGGGTTGGGGGTGGGGTTCTTATACTACTTTATTATTCTTTAAACTTCATCCTCATCAATTATGGCACTGCGATCAAGAATGAGTAAATCACGCAATTGGTCAGTATTCATTTCAGTCAGCCACTCCTCACCAGCACCAACTACTTGTTCCGCTAATTGTTTTTTACTTTCAATCATGTCATGAATTTTTTCTTCTAATGTGCCAGTACAGACAAATTTATGCACTTGCACATTCCGGGTTTGACCAATACGAAATACTCTATCTGTCGCTTGATTTTCCACTGCGGGATTCCACCATCTATCAAAGTGAAATACATGATTAGCCCTGGTTAAATTCAAGCCTACCCCACCCGCTTTTAAAGAAAGAATCATAATCGGAGGTCCTTGGGGGTCATGTTGGAAACGGTCAATCATTTCCTCGCGTTGTTTTTTACTGCTACCACCATATAAAAAGAATATTTCTTTCCCAAGTGTTTGTTGTAAATGAGCTTTTAATAACTTACCCCATTCAGCAAATTGAGTGAAAATTAAAGCCCTATCTCCTTCCTCCAAAGCTACCGTTAACATTTCATCTAGCCGTTGCAGTTTAGCAGAACTATGTTCTTGTAATGTCGCGGCTTTCAAATATTGGGCTGGATGATTACAGATTTGTTTAAGTTTCACAAGTAAAGCTAAAATCATCCCTCGACGTTGCAAACCCTCAGCAGATTCAATTTCTACTAAAGATGCTTCAACTACTTGTTGATAAAGTGCAGCTTGTTCAGCCGCAAGCCCACAAAAAACCGTCATTTCTTGCTTTTCTGGCAAATCTTGAATAATATCACGATCTGTTTTCAGACGACGTAGAATAAACGGTTGAACTAAACCCCGCAATTGATTTAAAGATGCTGTATCACCATACTTTTCAATTGGCATAGCAAACCGTCTCTGGAAAAATTGACGATTTCCCAAATACCCAGGATTAAGAAAATCTAAAATAGACCACAATTCTTGCAGTTTGTTTTCTACTGGTGTCCCTGTTAAAGCTATGCGAAATGTAGTTTTTAATCCCCTCACAGCCTGCGATTGTTTAGCTTCAGGATTTTTCACATTCTGGGCTTCATCTAATACAACTGTTTGCCAATCGACACTCTGCAAAGATTTAATATCCCGGTGAACGAGTGAGTAACTGGTAATAATTACATCGTGTTTTTTGACTGCTTCTACAAACGCTTTACCTTTGAGACGTTTATCGCCGTGGTGCTGTAAAACTTTGAGAGTAGGAGCAAATTTTTTAATTTCCCGTTCCCAGTTACCTAAAATAGAAGTCGGACAAACAAGTAATGTGGGATTTTCCAGTGCGTCTTGTTCTTTGAGGTGCAGTAAAAAGGCAATTAACTGAATTGTTTTTCCCAGCCCCATATCATCAGCCAAACAAGCACCTAAACCCCAACGTTCTAAGAAAGCCAGCCAAGCCGCCCCTCTTTCTTGATAAGGTCGTAACTGTCCTTGAAAATTTGCAGGTGTTGGGAGGGGTGAAATGGCTTGATTATTGGTTAACGCCCCAATTAACTCTTGCAATGTCCCAGATGCTTCAAAACTGACCACAGGTAACTTTTCAATCGCTTGGGTATCGCCAGAACTGAGGCGTAAAGCATCTTCCAAAGAAAGCGTCATTTCGTCTTTACGAGAAGCAAAAAATGTCTGTGCTGTTTTAATATCCTGGGGTCGCAATTCCACCCATTCGCCGTTAATTTCTACCAGTGGGCTATTTAAAGCTACCAGTTTATTAAACTCGGTTTTAGAAATTGTTTGTCCACCAATTGCCAATTGCCATTGAAAATTCAGTAAACTTTGTAAACCCAAGCGTCCCTGTTTTTTCTTTTGAGTTTCAGCACTAATTTTTAACCCCAAACGGTTCGCCCATCCTTCGCGGTTAGTCAAACTAGGAGGTAAAATTACCCCCAAACCACTATCTTCAAATCGCCAAGCTACAGACTTGATAAATTCATAAGCTTGTAATGGGTTGAGGCGACAACATTGGGGATATTCTGTTTCTAAACTCGGTGTAAGAACTGGATATAATCGCGAAGCTAAACCCAAGCCCCGCAATAAAGTTTCTTGGGGTTGATCAATGGTGCGATTTTGATAAACTAATTGTTCAACTGGGTGATGCCAAATAGTTGCCGCATCCACTAATAAATTTTCATCATCCGCAGCTTGGAGAAAATATGCCAATATCCAATCTGTTGCCCCAGAAGCAGGGGGAAGCAGTTGAAAACAGGCGCGAAACGAGGGTTTTCCTACCAGTTGATATTGCAACGGCATAGTCCAAGATTTCAGGGCTGCTTCTAATCTTTCTACTTCCATTGCATCTGCATTCACTGTGTGAGATGCACTGGTTAAACCTTGCAACCACTGTCGCACCGCAGATGGTAAAGATGCCATCACTCTAGTTTCTAGTAGAGGTTGAGAAGCTAACATTTCTCGCACTTGGGCATCTATGGTACTGTTGAGAAATCCTAATAATAGTTCCTGGGGTTCAGTTGGAAAATCTACATACATTATGGATGGGGAAGATTCCTCCCCACTCCCCACTCCCCACTCCCCACTCCCCATTCCCTTCCGATAAGTACGACAAGCTAATGGCATTTTTGCAGAAAATTTTTCCAGGCGTGTTCCATCTATTGCACTGTCTAAAAGCACTTGCCACCTAGCAACAATAGAACTATCAAACTGTCTTTGAATAGTTGGCAAAAACTTACACCGAGAGATTAAATCCAAACTCCAACGGGCAATTTGTGACCAAAAACGTAAATCTCCACCGAACAAAGTATCTTCTTCTCTAGCAGCATTTAAAGGAACAGCAGCGAGAAATTTTATCGCTTCAGTGGGGTTGAGACAAAAACCCTCGACTCGCCACGGTTGGAGATATTGGGGTGAATTTATTTCAGAACCCAAAGTAGCAGAATGCAAAGGGGAAATAAATTCTATTTCTTGGGGATTATTTTCTGAGATATGAGTTGGTAAATCAATGATTAGAGAGTGAGTTGTCCAGCTAAATTTAGTAGTACTTGTACTTTTACGAGTTCGCCCAGTGCCAGATAAAGCAACTTGGGATTGCTGTATTAAGCTAGGAATTTTGATATTATGATAACTTAACAACTCACTCAAATCAATTGGTGACATTACCAATGGATGTAGTGGTATATCTTGAGATACATTCAGAGCAAAATCGACTCGTGATGAACGCCAAGTTTCACCCCAAATAAATAAACAACCATTTTGATTTCTTACTAACCAATTACCGTGTAAAATTGCCATGTACTAACTACTCAAACTTTGATTAAACTAAAATTATTAATTATCTAATTTTTCTGTAATATGAATAGACATAATTACTTCTATGTTGTAGACTTTGCCTAATGGAAAAATAAGTAAGTGGGCGAGGATAAACGTAACTATAGCAATCCTAAATCATTTCTGAACCTCTTTACTTGTTCACTTGGCGATCTTCTCCCTTGGCGCTAGCCTCTCCCTTTGGGAGAAGGGGAGACGCTACGCGAAGGCGACTTGGCGGTATGCGCTTCGCGCACGCTACGCGAACGATAAATTCATAAATCAAATAGGATAGTTATATGTGAAGCAATGTGAAAATATTGTTATTTAACCCTTAATTCAGGACTAAAGTCCTGACTACAAGCCTTGAATAATTTACGACGAATTACTGATTGCATATCGGACAAAATACAAAAATTCAAATGTTGGATATGGTAAATTCAAGTAATAATCAACATTCATAAAATTTGTTGCTAATGAAATTCCCTTTTGAAAAAGTTTTAAAAAATGACTTAGCCATCGAACTAGATTATATGAAACCCGAAGAACAGGAGGAAGTGAGGTCATTACTAAATTGCGTAATTAATGAAGGCAAAACCTACCCCCAAAATAAACCTTTGTCGCAGCAGGCATTTGCAGCTTACTGGTTGAGTCAGGATGCCTTCGTGGTGAGGACATCTGCTCAAGATACGACACACAAGCCAAAAGAAGTGCTAGGGGCATTTTATCTAAAGCCTAACTTCCCTGGTATGTGTAGCCATATTTGCAACGCTGGTTTTATTGTACAACCTGGGTTACGCGGTCAGGGTATTGGACGGTTAATGGGCGAGGCGATGCTAGTCATAGCAGCAAACCTGGGGTACGAAGCAGTGATGTTCAATTTGGTCTTTGCAACTAATATACCTTCAGTTAAACTTTGGCAGTCCTTGGGATTTGATATTATTGGCAATATTCCGCGTGCAGTGAAGCTAGGAGATGGACAGGTAGCAGAGGCGCTAATTTTCTATCGGGCTTTGCGTTGAACGACTTGTTTATCTTTGTGTGTACCAGAAGTCAGTCTGAGGGCAGAAATGTTAGGATTGCCACAGAAAGAGAAAAGCGAAAGAGAAGGAAAAAAAACTGAATGGCAGAAGTTGATAAGTCAATATCCTTCGATGGCAGGGATATTAGACTGAAAGTAGGCTTACTAGCTCCCCAAGCTGGTGGGTCGGTTTTAATAGAATCAGGGGACACATCTGTTTTAGTGACCGCTACTCGTTCCAAGGGCAGAGAAGGAATTGATTTTCTTCCCCTGACAGTAGATTACGAAGAAAGATTGTATGCCGCAGGTAGGATTCCCGGAGGAATCATGCGGAGAGAAGGTCGTCCACCAGAAAAAACAATTCTGACCAGCCGTCTCATAGACCGCCCCATGAGACCTTTATTTCCTACATGGTTGCGGGATGATCTGCAAATTATCGCCTTTACGCTGTCGATGGATGAGTTGGTACCACCTGATGTCCTAGCAGTGACTGGCGCTTCCATTGCTACCTTGATGGCACAAATTCCGTTTAATGGACCAATGGCCGCAGTGCGAGTTGGTTTAGTGGGTGATGATTTCATTATTAACCCCACCTATGCCGAAACAGAGAACGGAGACTTGGATCTGATTGTGGCTGGTTCACCCCACGGTGTAATCATGGTGGAGGCGGGAGCCAATCAATTGCCAGAGCAGGATATTATTGAAGCAATTGATTTTGGTTATGAAGCGGTAAGAGATTTAATTCAAGCGCAACAAGATTTGTTAGCGGAAATGGGTCTGAAAGTTGTGCAAGAAGCACCACCAGAGGAAGACCCCACTCTGAGCAATTATATCCGCGATCGCGCCAGCGATGAAATTAAGAAAATTCTGTCTCAATTTGAATACACCAAAGCCCAACGGGATGAAGCTTTGGATGTTGTCAAGGAGCAAGTCGCGAGTGCAATTAATGAATTGCCAGAAGAAAACGAAGTGCGAGCTGCTGCAACGGCAAACAGCAAGGCACTTGGTAACACCTTTAAAGACATCACAAAACACTTCATGCGCCGTCAAATCGTTGACGACAACGTGCGCGTTGATGGTCGCAAACTCGATGAAGTCCGTCCAGTTTCTTGTCAAGTTGGTGTGTTACCCAAGCGAGTCCACGGTAGTGGTTTATTTAACCGGGGATTAACCCAAGTATTATCCACTTGTACCCTGGGGACTCCTGGAGATGCTCAAAACCTCAACGATGACCTGCAAACAGACCAATCCAAACGTTACCTGCATCATTACAACTTTCCTCCGTTCTCAGTTGGGGAAACTAAACCGATGCGTTTTCCAGGTAGGCGCGAAATCGGTCATGGTGCTTTAGCAGAACGAGCGCTGGTTCCTGTGCTACCGTCAAAAGAAGCATTTCCTTACGTGATTCGCGTAGTCTCAGAAGTGCTTTCTTCCAACGGTTCCACTTCGATGGGTTCAGTGTGCGGTTCCACTCTATCTTTGATGGATGCTGGTGTCCCAATCCTCAAACCCGTAAGCGGTGCAGCAATGGGTTTGATTAAAGAAGGTGACGAAGTGCGAGTCCTGACTGATATTCAGGGCATTGAGGACTTCTTAGGCGATATGGATTTTAAAGTCGCCGGCACAGATACCGGGATTACCGCCTTACAAATGGATATGAAAATATCCGGTTTGTCGTTGGATGTAATTGCCCAAGCTGTGCATCAAGCGAAATCAGCCCGGTTGCATATTCTGGATAAAATGCTCCAGACTATCCAAGAACCACGGGTTGAAACCTCACCCTATGCCCCACGTCTATTGACTATCAAGATTGATTCAGACATGATTGGTCTGGTCATTGGACCCGGAGGTAAAACCATCAAGGGCATCACTGAAGAAACTGGTGCGAAAATTGACATCGAAGACGATGGGACCGTGACGATTTCTGCTGTGGATGAAAGTAGAGCTAAGAAAGCTCGTAACATCATTCAAGGTATGACTCGTAAGTTACACGAAGGTGATGTTTATGCTGGGCGTGTGACTCGGATTATCCCTATTGGTGCATTTGTAGAATTTCTGCCTGGAAAAGAAGGCATGATTCACATTTCTCAATTAGCTGACTATCGCGTTGGCAAAGTTGAAGATGAAGTAGCTGTTGGGGATGAAGTCATTGTCAAAGTGCGAGAAATTGACAATAAAGGACGAATAAATCTCACACGTTTGGGTATCCACCCAGACCAGGCGACGGCGGCGCGAGAAGCTGCGGCAGTGAATCGATAAATCGATTGGGGATTTTAGATAAAAATCTAAAATCCGCGATGCCTAGTTTCAAGGCATCGCCGTGGGTTTCTGAAATTTAAAATAACAGCCGAAGGACTGAAGTCGCGCCATAGAAACAAAGCCTGCTACACAGGCTCGCTGCATTTAAATTAGCAAAACATAACTCTTGACCGGAACTATAACAGGGATTGTTTAGCGATCGCTCCAAATCACTTACTGTATATATAGTAATCCGCTTTGATTTTTGATAGCTTGCGTGGCGTAGCCATACTTACTTGCGTAGGTGGGGAGTGGTCCGTAGGGAGTGGTCCGTGGGAAACAGCTTTTTGAGTTGTAAGCGCAAAGCGCAGGCTACGCCAACAGAAATCAAATAGGAGTCCTATATATTCAGAAAATCTTTCATTAAGGTTTTTGTCAAAATTTTATGCTTGCTTCCGAGTTATTAGAAACAATCACACACCTGATTGCTCAGGCAGAACAAGGCGACATCGATCCTTGGGATGTGCAGGTAATTGAGGTAATTGACCGTTACTTAGAACTAATGGCACCGGTGGCCACAGTTAAAGGAGCTATTGAATCCGACTTGTCGCAATCGGGACAAGCTTTTTTGTCAGCATCAATGCTAGTGTTATTCAAAGCTAACACTTTGATGCAATTGTCTACAGTAGATAACCTACAGGATGATGTGGCAGATGATGCCCTCTCTCTAAGTGAAAATGGGTTATTACATCATGCTCATCGTCTACAATTAGAGCGACACCTGAGCCGCCGTCCTTCAGCAATGCCACCACCAAAGCGTCGTGTAACTCAGCAAGAGTTAATCAAGCAATTGCAAATTATGGCGAACCAGCTCAAACTTGTGCAGAAATCCAGCAAACCTGTTCGCCCCAAGCGTCAGTCCAGCGACCAAAATATGCGACAGGCGCTAGAATTAGCTCACCAAGAAAATCTGACGGAAGTAGCTGGGGAACTAGAGCAAGTGTTGCATTGTTCCGCAAAACAGCTATTTCTAGAACAGAATTGTTTAAATCTAGAACAGCTGGTAGATTTGTGGACTCAAAAAAAACAACCACACCAAAATAATTCGCCTCATGAGTCAGAAAATAGCCACATGGTTAGTGTTTTCTGGGCGCTACTACTGCTCTCATCTCAATCTAAAGTCGAGTTATTACAAGACGAATTTTACCAGGAAATTAAAATTCGGCTACTTACAGATTGAGCTAATTGACATCGGGGGAAAATGGAATATGCGTTTCCACTATTATGAGTATAGCAGCATATTGGTACACTAATGAATTGAAAGCCGTCGTTTTACGACGGGGTTTTAAACCCAAATTTTCGGTAAACTGGCTTGTGTTTGAGGAATAAAATTTTATGAAAGCCATGATTCTCGCGGCGGGTAAGGGTACTCGTGTGCGTCCCATTACCTATACAATTCCCAAACCGATGATTCCTATCCTGCAAAAGCCAGTGATGGAATTCCTCCTGGAACTTTTGCGCCAACATGGATTTAACCAGATTATGGTTAATGTTAGTCATTTGGCGGAAGAAATTGAAAACTATTTTCGTGACGGTCAACGGTTTGGCGTAGAAATCGCTTATTCTTTTGAAGGTAAAATTGATGATGACGGCAAACTAGTCGGAGAAGCCATTGGTTCGGCTGGTGGAATGCGGCGTATCCAAGACTTTTCACCATTCTTTGATGATACCTTTGTGGTGTTGTGTGGTGATGCTCTGATTGACCTAGATTTGTCTGCGGCTGTGAAATGGCATAAATCCAAAGGGTCAATTGCCACCATCATTACAAAATCTGTTCCACTCGAAGAGGTTTCCAGTTACGGTGTAGTAGTCACTGACGAAGATTGTCGTGTGATAGATTTCCAAGAAAAACCCTCGCAAGAGGAAGCTATTAGCACCAACATCAACACTGGTATTTATATTTTTGAACCAGAAGTGTTTGAGTACATACCTTCTGGGGTGGAATTTGATATCGGTGGCCAGTTATTTCCCAAATTGGTCGAAGTTGGCGCTCCTTTCTACGCCATTGCTATGGACTTTGAATGGGTAGATATTGGTAAAGTACCAGACTACTGGCGGGCAATTAATGGTGTACTGCTAGGCGAAATTAAAAATGTGCAAATTCCCGGCAATGAAGTCGCTCCTGGTATCTATACTGGCTTAAATGTGGCGGTGAATTGGGACAAGGTGGATATCACAGGCCCAGTGTACATTGGTGGCATGACCAGGATTGAAGACGGGGCTAAAATTGTTGGACCGGCGATGATTGGCCCGAATTGCTGGATATGCAGTGGCGCAACTGTCGAGAACAGTGTAATTTTTGAATGGTCGCGATTAGGCCCAGGAGTCAGACTGGTTGATAAGTTAGTGTTTGGACGTTACTGCGTAGATAAAACGGGTGATGCCATAGATGTTCAAGCTGCTGCTTTAGATTGGCTGATTACTGATGCTCGTCAGACTCCGCCTTCTGAAACACCTTTTGAACGGCAAGCGATTGAGGACTTGCTGGGAACGAATGTAATTTAGGGAGTAGGGAGTAGGGAGTAGGGACTGGGGACTGGGGACTGGGGACTGGGGAATGTGGGATATAAGGCTACCTCTTCCCCCCTGCACCCTGCACCAGTACCCCCTGCCTCTTCCCCCCTGCACCCTGCCCCCTGCCCCTCTGCCTCTTCCCCCCTGCTTCTTGAATCCTCTAGCTATTCAGATAAGTATATCTTCCTAGACTCTGCTCGTAGGTTTGTAACAGGCGCTGAGATTCAGCTAGGGTGATGTGTTTTTCTTCTAAGGCTTTCTCACAACGTTGACGGATACTTTCGACCATATCTTCAGAGTCATACTGCACGTAGCTGACTACTTCGCTCATGGTGTCGCCTTTGACAATGTGCTGAATTTGGTAGCCTTTGGGTGTCAACTGAATGTGAACTGCGTTGGTATTACCAAATAAGTTGTGCAAATTACCCATGATTTCTTGATACGCTCCATTGAGGAACATTCCCAGATAATAGGGTTCTCCTGGCTTGAAGGTATGCAGTTCTAAAACTGATTTGACATCGCGCAGGTCTATAAAGCGATCAATTTTGCCATCACTATCACAGGTGAGGTCTGCTAATATTCCTCGTCGTATGGGTTCTTCGTCGAGGCGGTGTATGGGCATGATGGGGAATAGTTGGTCTATTGCCCAACAATCTGGTGCTGATTGAAACACTGAAAGGTTAATGTAATAAATGGAAGCCATAATTTTTTCTAGGTCTTCCAATTCATCAGGTACGTATTCCTGCTGTCTAGTGATGTTCAGAATTTTTTGACAGCAAGCCCAGTAGAGTCGCTCGGCTTTGGCTCGTTCTTGGAGACGCAAAATTCCTAAGTTGAATCGGCTGATGGCTTCTTCTTTAAATTGGGCTGCGTCGTGGTAAAATTCTTGATAATTATCTTGGTTGATTGATTGGTAGGTTTCCCACAAGTATTTGATCACCGGGGATTCTTCTTCTTCTGGGGGTTCTGGTAATTCTAGTGGTACATCGCTAGTGCTGAGAACATCAAAAATTAGTACGGACTGGTGGGAGGCGATCGCACGTCCACTTTCGCTAATCAGTGTTGGTACGGGAATCTGCCGCTCTGCACAAGTATCTTTTAACTCTGCCACGATGTCGTTGGCATAGTTCTGCATATTGTAGTTTTTCGAGGCGTAGAAGTTGGTTTGGGAACCGTCGTAATCTACACCCAAGCCGCCGCCAACATCGAGGTATTTCATATCTGCCCCCAACATGGCTAACTCTACGTAGATGCGGCTAGCTTCTTGAATGGCATCTTTAATCACATTGATGGCTGAGATTTGGGAGCCAATGTGAAAGTGCATCAACTGCAAACAATCCAGTAAATTAGCTTCACGCAGCTTGTTAACAGCTCCCATGATTTCGGGAATTGTCAGACCAAACTTAGCGCGATCGCCTGTGGAAGTTCCCCAGCGTCCCATACCTTGGGTACTCAATTTGGCACGAACTCCCAAAATCGGCTTAATGCCTAATTGACGGTGTGCCGCAATTACCAAATCAACTTCTTCAATCTGTTCTATGACGATAATTGAGGTTTGTCCTAGTCTTTGGGCTAACATTGCCGTTTCGACGTATTCCCGGTCTTTGTAGCCGTTGCAAATCAGCAATGCGCCTGGTGTATCCAACAAAGCTAGAGCAATCATTAATTCCGGCTTAGAACCGGCTTCTAAGCCAAACTGATGCGGTTTGCCAAATTTGACTAAATCTTCAATTAAATGGCGTTCTTGGTTGCACTTGACAGGAAACACGCCACGATATACCCCTGGGTAGTTATAACGGGCGATCGCTTTGTTAAAACAAGCATTCAACCGCTCAATTCTGTCTTCCAAAATATCGGAAAAGCGAATTAACATCGGCAGCCCCAAGTTACGCTGCTTCAAGGCGTTGACCAATTCAAACAAGTCTAGAGAACCGCCGCGATCGCCTTTGGGAGAAACTGTAATATGACCAGCAGCATTAATGGAGAAATATGGCTCTCCCCAACCTTCTATCCGGTATAAAGCTTCGCTCTGTTCAATTTTCCAAGACCCAGGCAAACCTCCTGTAATATTACTAGGTGGTAGCAGCTTTTTTTGCTTGTGATTTTTCAATTCCGATTTATGTCCATTGGAAGGCATGACCACCTCTTCAGATGTAGCAATTGATTCAGCACCCATTTGTCGTGACCTCTGTTTTGCACCCACGAATTAACAATTTAGCGCATTCGACTTGCAACTGATATGCACTTAGAGATAATTTCTGAGATAAACTCTGATTGGTTAGTAGTCATTAGTCATTTGTCATTGGTCATTTGTCAAGAGTGTGAAATCTTGATTACATGAACAAAAGGCAAATGACAAGAACTAAGACCAGATAAAAAACGTATTAAGTTTTGGGAGATAGCTTTGGAACGCACATTTTTAGCAATTAAACCTGATGGTGTTCAGCGTGGACTGGTAGCGGAAATCATCCGTCGCTATGAAACTAAAGGTTTTACCCTCGTTGGGATGAAATTCATGAAAGTCAGCCGCGAATTAGCTGAACAGCATTATGATGTTCACAAGGAACGACCATTTTTTAGCAGTTTAGTGGATTTCATCACCTCTGGCCCTGTCGTAGCGATGGTTTGGGAAGGTGATGGTGTTGTGGCTTCTGCGCGCAAAATTATTGGTGCTACTAACCCCTTAACGGCAGAACCTGGAACCATTCGGGGCGATTTTGGTATTAACATTGGTCGCAATCTGATCCACGGTTCTGATGCTTTGGAAACTGCACACAGAGAAATAGCTTTGTGGTTTAAAGAGGAAGAATTAGTTAGTTGGCAACCACATTTAACACCTTGGTTGCAAGAATAATTTAGGGAATGGGGAGTGGGGAATGGGGAGTGGGAATAAGGGAACACCAAAGAATTAATTATCCGATATTGTGGGATGGGCATCTTGCCCGTCCTTGGTGATTAGCGGGCAATCTTTGCCCGCTCCACAAGAAATTTTTGGGTATTTTTTTTGTTTGTTAATCCCTGATTCTCTAGCCTCTAGTCTCTACTTCACTCTTTTCGGGTTCTACTTCGGGTACTTCTTCAATCTCATTACGCACAGAGAATCCCCAAACTAGAATGATCGCGATCGCTGAAATTACGATCCATTCTGGTGGAACTAAGTTTTCGTTGATGACTCTCATTAACAGGCGCAAACCGACAAAGGCCACAGTGATATAGCCTGCATCTTCGAGGTTTTTAAATTCATCTAACCACCGGATAAATAAACCGGTCATAAATCGCAGGGTGATGATCCCAATGGTTGCACCGGTCAGAACTAGCCACTTTTCTTGAGAAACCGCGATCGCAGTTGTCACACTATCCAAGGAAAATGCTAAATCTGTAAAGGCAATTACAGGGATGGCTTGCAACAATGAGTTAAACCGGGGGCCATGATGATGGTCGTCTTTGGCTTCTTCTGAGGTAAAGTGTTGAAATACCAACCACAGCAGATAGGCAGCACCTAGTAATTCAAATTGCCAATATTTCTGTATCCAAGTGGCAGTGAGAATCAGGCTAATTCGCAACACATAAGCAACGACTAAACCGAAGTTGAGGGCTTTGCGTTCGAGTTCCTTGTCTTCTAATCCTTGGGCGATCGCAGCGAGGGCGATCGCATTATCAGCAGATAGCACAGCCTCTAATAAAACCAGGATTAGCAGCACTATCGGGGCTTCAACGCTGAAATGAAAGTGAAGATAATCAAAAATTTGGTCTAGCATTCCGGGTTTCTCAAGCAGGAAAAATAAAAATTATCTGAAAAGTGCAACAAAATGCTACTCTTATCCAGCTTAACGCGTTGGTGTTGCATTCTCATGGGGAGGATATCCAGGCGATCGCTTTACGGTTCAGGATTTATAAGTATTATTCAATACACCAAAAGTTTTAACATTTACTTTGCGGTGTAAAAAGTGTAAAAAGATCCCCGACTTCTTCAAGAAGTCGGGGATCTGAGCCTCGCGGTGTTTCCAAATCAAATATGATTGCTATCAAAGTTTTCAGATTGAGGACTATCACTCAAATTAGCCCGAAGATGTGCTAAATTTTGGCGAACAGTCACCGTCTTTGGATGGTCAACTCCTAACACCTGCTGACGAATTTTAAAAGCTTGGAGATACAGGGGTTCGGCTTGGTCGTACCTTCCTTGGGAATAGTAGAGTAATGCCAAGTTGTTGAGGCTGGTGGCGACATCGGGATGATTGTCTCCCAGCAGGCGTTTTCTCAGTTCTAAAGCTTGGAGATACAGGGGTTCGGCTTGGTCGTACTGTCCTTGGGAATAGTAGAGTAATGCCAAGTTGTTGAGGCTGGTGGCGACATGGGGATGATTGTCTCCCAGCAGGCGTTTTCTCAGTTCTAAAGCTTGGAGATACAGGGGTTCGGCTTCGTCGTACCTTCCTTGGGAATTGTAGAGTCCAGCCAAGTTGTTGAGGCTCATGGCGACATCGGGATGATTGTCTCCCAGCAGGCGTTTATAGAGTTCTAAAGCTTGGAGATACAGGGGTTCGGCTTGGTCGTACCTTCCTTGGGAATTGTAGAGTCCAGCCAAGTTGTTGAGGCTAGTGGCTAAGTCGGTTTCTAAACCGAATTCTGTTTGCAAATTAATCGCTTGTACATAATATTTAATAGCTAGATTCTCTTCTTGTTGATAATCTTGTGCTTCTCCTTTTTCTACTCTTCTTCTATAAATTTTACCTAACTGCGAATATAAACTAATGAGTAGTTTTGGGTCTTTGTGATTATCTTGCTGTTCTAATTGCTCAACTAATCTTTCCAAATCGGCTATTGGTAAACCCGAATATTTACTATCATCTAAATTTGATAACTCACCATTTTCTAATATATTCCTAATTTGTTCAAAGTCTTGAATATGAACAATATTTTTAGGTTTGCAAATAAAATGAAATACACCATTGCGCCAACTCCAAAAATCGGGGGCTTTTTTAATTAAGTTAACTAAAACTTGATTTGTTACCCAAAGGACAATTGCAAAGGGAAATTCTCGCAGTGCTTCCCTTGTCCATTGCAAATAACCAAAAAACTTTTCTTGTTCAGATTGTGACTCGCCTAGCCTCAAAAAATAAAGTTGTTCTACACCCGTAACTGTAATCACTGCGGGTTGATGTTGCTGTAAATATTCTTCGCTTTCAACTAATTGCTGAATTGCAGCTTTTAAACTGGGTTCATTTCGTGCTAAGGTGACATGATAGCAACGGATATCTGGTTGTAATTCCGCTTGATAACGAGAAATAATTTCTTGACGATAATTTTCATAATCGCAAACTGCAATTAATAAATTTAATCGTCCCACACCAGCTTCAATGGAGACAATTAAATCATCGTAAGCATCCTGATTTTGCTCATCTAGATTATTTGATGCTGGATTTGTCATTATATCAAACCCTCATCGCGCAACAATTCCACCACTATGGGATGTACGTCATACCAGTTTTTACTATTGCGATATTCCAGAACGTACAAACCATGTAATAAATCGAGAAATTCTTGTTCTTTGGGGTCTTCAGGTTTAAAATTTTGATAAGTATTTTGCAATATTTGATATTCTGCACTACCCAAAGGTAAAGAAAAGTCGTTGCGGATTTTATTAATGGCTTGATCTAAAATATCTGCATTAATCACCACAGTTTCGTTTGATTGGCGACGAATTAACCGCAAACAAATTCGGCAACATTCGTTAGCAATCCGAATTAATTCCCGCAGTACACCACCACTATTTAAAGCAATATTTTTGGCTATTTCCGGTTCAATTAACTCTGAGGGAATACGTTTTTGTAGAATTTCACAGAGAATATCAAACGTTTCTTGACGTGGTTGGGCATCTGGCTGGCGACTATCACCTTTAGCAAATAACTTTAAAACAGGCATAACCACAACTTGGTCATTCGTTTCATTTTCAATAATTGGCTTGAGTGCAGTTTCTCGCAGTGCCGCAATCGGAATTGTGTAGATAATCCGAAATCCTGGTAAACACAGGGCTTTAATGTTATCCTTGTAAATATTATTAACAACACTCAAGTCAAGTTTATCTAAATCATCGATAATCACTAAGACATCTTTTTTATATGCTGCTTGAATCGATGCAGCGATAATATTTAACTGGGCAACTAATTCAGATATTTTGCGTTCAAATTCCTGTTTAATTTCGTAGCGAATTGTCGAATCTACTTTTAATTTAGTGCTAAGTATTTTTAATATACTGTTGTCGCTAGTTGCTTCAGCTTGGATGCTATTAGCTTCAGTGCGAGTGCGGGTAGCAAACCATTTTTCTAAAGCATCTTTTGTAGATTGGGGAATATTGACTTTACGTGCTTCTGCCTCTAGCATTAAATTAAGGCCGATAGCAAACAGAATGTTGATGTGATTCACATCAGACATTTCGATAGTGTCAGCAATGGAGAAAAACACCACAAAATATCTATCGTGAATGTTACGGCTAAATTCCGCCAGCAAAGTTGACTTACCACAACCCCGATGTCCGGTAAAAATAATTTTGCCATCACTGCTAGGGCTATCTTCCACTAGCTGTTCTAATTCATCAATAGTATCCCCACCATAATCAACCCGGAAATCTCTTAAATCTTTTTCCTGGGACAAAGGAAGCAATTCTAAGTTGCGGTAGGCTTCTTGAAAGGACTTTAACAAATCTTTAGACATGGAAATACAGCTTTTAAAATGGCTATCTATTCATATCATGGCGGCAAACGTCGTAAAAATAGTAATTTAATAAATTTATTGTAGAACTCATATAATAGATTCCTATTCCTGCTCCCTCTCCTTACTAAGGAGAGGGTTGGGGTGAGGTTTCATGAAACTCAGTGAAAAAATGAGATGCTTCCTTGTTCTCTCAGCTTCCTTGACGTTCTTGGGGGTATGCGCTACGCTAACGTTAAAAAATATAGAGAGGACTGAAGTCCTCACTACTAACTTTCACTACTTACTCAGAAAACTCTGCCAATTTTCCCAACAGACTCTCTGCTAAATTTAATAATTCCCCATTATTTAAATCAACATTGTCCTCACCAGCCAATAGATTTCTCACCAGACATAACCTGTCATTTATTTCACCAATTCTCCAACATACTTCTAGATTTACTGCTAAATCAAACAGAGAACGCTCTCCTAAATTTTGCCTGACTCTGATAGCTACATCATCACTGCTGACTAAAAACTCCTTAATAGCATCTAATAACTTATTAGCTAAAATTTCATCATCTCCCCAACTTTCTAACCAATTACTATCTGCATCTTCAACATAAAAATGAACATAATCTACCCCGTAAGTTAGCCAGTCATGCTGCATTCTGCGGGCTGTTGTTAAAGCTTGAGCAAATTCTTCCACAGAAGTTTCGTAGCTTTGAGTTTCTTGTAAGTTAGCCATAAAAGCTGTGATGATCTGATGAGTATGTAGGGGGACAAACACAAATATTGAAGTATTGAACTGTTGAGAGCATCAATCAAATTTCAAATACTTTCCACCAGAAAGATAGTCACTATTGTGCAGTGCTATATTGACTAACTGCTTAATGAAATTCGCATCTTTGGGATTGTAACTTAAAAATATTCCTCTCTCTATCTCCCATGAATGCAATGTATTTTGCCAAAAATGATACTTTTGATGATTAAACTCTTCGGACACGCTGGTAACTTGAATACATAGTGGTTTGTGCTGACGACTACTAACAATCAAATCTGTTGCCATCGAAAGGTCGGCAATATAACGCTTCCACACACTACCTTCACGCTGCACGATATCTTGGGCTATAGCTTTAATGATATCATCATCTCCCTGATTAAATTCCCCTGCCATGAGTTTTTGTTTCCAAATGTAAAATTTGGAGTCGTTTGCATTTATCCATCTGGGAAAAAGATAGCTATACCAATATTTCTCATTTGGGGTCATCTGATCGAACTTAGCTTTTTGTTCTGCTTCCGAAGATGATGATTTAATCATCAGCCAAATGGTAGAATCTGTAATTACTTCTAGGAGAAAGGCGAGGACAAAGGGTTTAGCAGTCAAAGAACCTGGCCTAGTATTTTTTACCCAACGATTAATTTCATCTAATTTTTTAGACAAGTTAGGGTCTATCGAGGAAGCTTGCTCGATGAGGGATTTTAACTGCTCCTTAATCTCTTGTGCTTGCAAACGATGCCCTACTTTCAATAACTAACGCTTGGTTGAATAATTTACAACTAACTGATCTGGTAAATGTCTCTGTTAAAAAAAACAACACACCATAGATTGTATATTCTATTCTATTCTGGGTATGACAACGATTGTTGCTTTAGCCCCCTCAAGAATTTTGGGCTAATTGCTACACCATATCGGTTCGTTGTGGAAGTGCTTATGCCTAGAATACTGTATCTCTTAACGAAACTCAAAGCAATTCAGCATAACTTTGCGTATAAAATAGTTCTCAGTTACAACGCGATTACAGAGAAAGGTGAATTATGTCTCAGCCAACCATCGAATCAATCCTACAAGAGAAGCGCTCGTTCCCTCCCACAAGGGAATTTGCCCAGAATGCCCAAATCAAAAGCTTGGCAGACTATCAGCGCCTCTATGAGCAAGCCAAAGCCAATCCGCAGCAATTTTGGGCGGGATTAGCGGAAACTGAATTAGAATGGTTCCAAAAATGGGACACGGTGCTAGATTGGCAACCTCCTTTTGCTAAATGGTTTGTCGGTGGTAAAATTAACATTTCTTATAATTGTCTGGATCGACACCTGACTACTTGGCGTAAAAATAAGGCGGCGCTGATTTGGGAAGGAGAACCAGGAGATTCCCGTACACTAACTTATGCTCAATTACATCGGGAAGTGTGCCAGTTTGCCAATGTGCTGAAGCAATTGGGAGCGAAAAAGGGCGATCGCATTGGGATTTATATGCCGATGATTCCCGAAGCGGCGATCGCCATGTTAGCCTGTGCGAGAATTGGCGCACCCCACAGCGTCGTATTTGGTGGTTTTAGTTCCGAAGCTTTGCGCGATCGCCTCAACGATGCAGAAGCCAAAATAGTCATTACTGCTGATGGTGGTTGGCGTAAAGATGCGATCGTTCCCCTCAAAGTAGAAGTAGATCAAGCCTTAGCCGATAACGCTGTCCCCTCCATTACAGATGTGCTAGTAGTTAAACGCACCTGTCAAGAAACACACATGGAACCAGGGCGTGACCATTGGTGGCATGATTTACAACAAGGCGTATCAGCCGATTGTCCGGCGGAACCGATGGATAGCGAAGATATGCTGTTTGTTCTCTACACTTCTGGTAGTACCGGCAAACCAAAGGGTGTTGTCCACACCACTGGTGGTTATAACTTATATAGCCACATGACCACCAAATGGATCTTTGACCTGCAAGATACAGATGTATACTGGTGTACTGCCGATGTCGGTTGGATTACTGGACACAGCTACATCGTTTACGGACCCCTTTCCAACGGTGCAACAACTTTAATGTACGAAGGTGCGCCCCGTGCGTCTAATCCTGGCTGCTTCTGGGATGTAATTGAGAAATATGGTGTAAATATTTTTTATACAGCACCTACAGCAATTCGGGCATTTATCAAAATGGGTGAACACCATCCCAAAAGCCGTAATTTGTCTTCTTTGCGTTTGTTAGGAACAGTCGGCGAACCCATTAACCCAGAAGCTTGGATGTGGTATCACAAAATCATTGGTGGTGAACGCTGTCCCATTGTGGATACTTGGTGGCAAACAGAAACCGGCGGTATTATGATTACACCATTACCCGGAGCCATTCCCACTAAACCCGGTTCCGCAACTCTGCCCTTCCCTGGTATTATTGCAGATATCGTTGATTTAGAAGGTAACACCGTACCCAACAACGAAGGCGGTTATTTAGCGGTACGTTATCCTTGGCCGGGGATGATGCGGACAGTTTACAATGATCCAGAACGCTTCCGCCGCACTTATTGGGAACATATCCCCCCCAAAGATGGTAACTACATCTACTTTGCTGGGGATGGCGCGAGACAAGATGAAGACGGTTATTTCTGGGTAATGGGTCGGGTTGATGATGTCTTGAATGTCTCAGGACACCGCTTGGGAACGATGGAAGTCGAATCAGCATTAGTTTCCCATCCAGCCGTTGCAGAAGCTGCTGTAGTGGGTAAACCGGATGAAATTAAGGGTGAGGAAGTTGTGGCTTTTGTGACTTTAGAAGGCACATATCACGCCAGTGAGGAACTGAGTAAAGAACTCAAGCAGCACGTTGTTAAAGAAATTGGGGCGATCGCCCGACCGGCAGAAATTCGCTTTACAGATGCTTTACCTAAAACCCGATCTGGTAAAATAATGCGGCGCTTGTTGCGGAATCTCGCATCTGGTCAAGAGATATCTGGTGATACTTCCACCTTAGAAGATCGCAGTGTTTTAGATAAATTGCGCGAAGGCGCTTAAATAACCTGCAAATCGAGTTTTTCACCCTGCAAAATCTCCCCTCTCCTTAGAAAGGAGAGGGGTTGGGGGGTGAGGTTCATCGCTGATTCTTCTCGCCTACCCCATATCTACTCATTTTGAATTTAACATGGGTATCAGAACATCATTGAGGTAAATAGCCAAATGAAATCAGCATTTGTTTCCACTCTGAGCTACATAACGCTGAGTATCATCACTACAATTGCTATATCACCATTAGTGTTAGCGCATCCTGGAAAAGTCGCGGTAAATTCACCCGAACTGGTAAAAAGTAGAGTTGAAAAACTAGCACAATCTCGCGGGACACCAGAAGAAGAGCGATCGCAACTCATACAACAAGCTAAGACTTTATCCAGTCAAGGGGATTTCACAGGAGCAGAAGAAAACTTACGCACATTAATTAAAAAATTCCCCAGATACGCCTTTGGACACTTTGAATTGGGAAATGTGTTGTTTCGACAAGAAAAGCCAGAGGAGGCTATTAAGGCTTATCGAGAAGCCATTCGCCTCAATTCAAATCATGCTCTGGCTTACAACGGTATCGGTCTGGTTTATGCTAGTCAAAGTCTTTGGGAAGAAGCTATTGCAGCTTATCAGAAAGCTTTAGAAATTAATCCTAATTATGGTGATGCTCTGGCTAATTCGGCTGTTGCATTTTTACAAACAAATCAAGAAAGTGAAGGGATCGCTTCTTTAGAAAAAGCTTTAGATGTCTTTAAATCACAAAGTAGAAATGAAAGGGTTATTCAAATTGAACAAATTTTGCAGAAGCTCAAAACTTTAGATCAGCCTAGTATTTCATGAAAATTGCTGATTCCGCAGGTTTCACTTCCTATATATACAATTATTTATCTGGAAGTGCTTTGAATTAGTACAATATTTTTTTGCTCATAAACTGCCCGGATAGTTTGTTTTAATACGGGGAGTTTTCTGTAAAACAATATAGACCCTAAAATACAAACTATTCCATCAATAGCTAATGTATTGGGTGCGCCGATACGATTTGCTAAAAAGCCTCCTAGTAAATGTCCTAAAGGTAATATTCCTAAAAATGACATGGTGTATAAGCTCATCAATCGCCCGCGTTTATCATCTTCGACAATTGTTTGGAGAAATGTATTGCTAGCAGCAACTTGCAAAAATGTTCCTAAGCCCACAAACAGCATGATAAATAAAGACAGTGGTAAAAAGCGAGAATAAGAAAAGGCTATTAAAGCAATTCCTAAAATTGCTGGTGCTAAGGCGATTAATCTGCCAATTCCTAGTATGCTTCTGCGTGTAGCTAGATAAATACCCCCGGTGGAAGCTCCTACTCCCGAAGCTACCATTAAAAATCCCAATGTTTCGGCACTACCTTTGAGGATGTCTTCTGCAAAAATTGTCAGCAGAATCATATATTGCAGTCCCATGAAGCTGACTAAAGCTGATAATAATAAGATGGCGCGAATTGATGGAAAGCTAAAAGCATAAATAAATCCTTCGGCTACTTTTTGGAAAGGATTACCAATTGTCATTACCATTTGTCTGGGTTTAATATTCATTACTAATAATGCTGTGATTACAGCAATATAGCTCAATCCATCAATTAGGAAACAATAAGCAGCACCAATACTGGCTATCAGTAAACCTCCCACTGCTGGACCAATTAATTGCGCTGCATTAATCATAGTTGAATTTATGGCGATCGCATTAGCTAAATCTTCTCTACGTTCCACTAATTCCGGCGCAAATGCTTGTCGCGCAGGTGAATCGACTGAATTAATCAATCCTTGAAACAAGCTTAATCCGATAATATGCCATACCTGAATCGTACCAGTTAACGCCAGCACTGCTAAAGCTAATGACTGAATCATCGAAAATATTTGTGTCCCAATTAAAGTCCGATATCGCGAAAACCGATCTACAAAAACTCCCCCAAAAGGCGCAAGAAAAAAACTAGGAATTTGACTACAAAATCCCACAATTCCCAACATGACTGGGGAGTTTGTTAAGTAATATACTAGCCAAATTGTAGCAATATGTGTCATCCATGAACCAATCAAGGAAAGGCTTTGTCCGGCAAAAAACAGACGATAGTTTCTTGACATCAGCGCTGGTAATAGAGGCTGCTTTGGGTTTGCGTCTGTATTAGCCATGCAATATTTCCTATTTGAATCAACTAGGTGATACTTTCTGCTGTAATTTTTCACGCCTGATTCATTGATGGAAAACCCTTTTTAGTATCTGTATTCAGCCATTTTTTCATCAAGGGAATCAATAAACCAGAAAAAAATTATCGGTGAATGAACTGGACTCGATTTTTGTTTAATGGTAGAATGATAAAAATATACTCACCTGTAAATAATCTATCTATGGTCAGAGTACCTCTCCACCGCAGTTCTCTATTTGGCTGGGCTTCTAAGATAGTGGTTTTCCACTTCATTCCTCCACTGTCTGAAGGCTGAATAAAAACTGTCTATTTTTGTCCTTTGTTTATCTCACCCTGTGCTTTCCGCATAAATAAATCGATTCCATTGGGGATAGCTGTCAAATTTGGTGAGTAATTGCTATAGGGTTTCAGAAGTCCCATTAATTCCGATTTCAGTTGTGATTCTTCGGAAAACTCACTCAAACTATATTTGACTTAGGTCAGTTGAATGATTTTGTAATGATCTTAGGAAAGATTAGCGATCGCACTATGCATATATGAGAGAATAATTCACACTCAGGGTAGGAAATGTTCCGGTTTTGCGCCGCAATAGTCAACGCGGACAAATCCTGTGGAAATATCAAAAAATTAAAGCCAGCAGTCGGATTTGAACCGACGACCTTCCGATTACAAGTCGGATGCACTACCACTGTGCTATGCTGGCGGGCATGGTTATTGCTTTCAAAGCCTTAACCGACATCCTATTGTAGCATACATAATTTAATTGTCTATAGTCAAGGCCAAAAAAACTGAATCTGCCGGAATAACTACTAAAAGCGCAGTCAACCCGAAAAAAATTAGTGAATTTAATGACTGATAAAGTTGCTAAATTAATATGCATAGCAAAAACTAACTCAAATACTGGGCTGGATGCCAAAATATATGGTACTGGTTTAAAACTGTACTTTTTTTGACCCAGCTAGGTCAAGGAACAGAAATCGATGATTGTTCTTTATAGATCAAAAGCATGGTAGCGTTGATAGGACGAGATTTATTAAGCCTAGCGGACTTCAGTCCCCAGGAACTTCAAGAACTCCTGCAACTCGCAACTCAACTCAAATCACAAGAGTTGAAATTGCATTGCAACAAGGTGTTGGGTTTGTTATTCTCTAAAGCCTCAACTCGCACGCGAGTTAGTTTTACAGTAGCAATGTACCAATTGGGTGGACAGGTAATTGATCTTAACCCTAATGTGACTCAAGTTAGCCGTGGGGAACCTTTGCAGGATACCGCACGGGTATTAGACCGATATTTAGATGTTTTAGCAATTCGCACCTTTGCACAGCAAGATTTGGAAACTTTTGCTAGTTATGCCAAAATTCCTGTAATTAATGCGCTGACCGATTTAGAACATCCTTGTCAGATCTTAGCTGATTTATTGACAATTCAAGAATGCTTTGGTGATATCTCTGGCTTAACTTTGACCTACGTCGGTGATGGCAATAATGTTGCTAATTCTCTGATGCTGGGTTGTGCTTTAGCAGGTATGAATGTGAGAGTTGCTACCCCTAAAGGATATGAACCTGATTTGAGTATTGTAGAACAAGCACGAGCCATTGCAGGTGATAAAACTGAAGTGATGCTGACTGATGACCCAGAATTAGCCGCCAAGGGTTCTACTGTACTTTATACTGATGTTTGGGCTAGTATGGGGCAAGAAACAGAAGCTGATAATCGCTTGCCAATTTTCCAACCTTATCAAATTTCCGAAGAGTTATTAAGTCTTGCAGACCCAGAAGCAATTGTTTTACACTGCTTACCAGCCCATCGTGGTGAAGAAATTACCGAAGCAGTTTTAGAAGGTTCTCAGTCACGAGTTTGGGAACAAGCCGAAAATCGTTTACACGCCCAAAAAGCTTTACTCGCTAGTATTTTAGGCGCAGAGCAAGTCCTAAGTTGACAATTTCATAGACAAAACTATACTTATATTGACAAAAATCAATATATATTTTAGGAAAAAATCAACTACTTGATATATAATACGGTGATATCAAGTATTGAATTGAGACTATTGCCGACGCGAAAACCAAGCAATGATGGTGGTAGTCTTTTTCAGAAACTTAATTGGAACACAATCGCGTCTGGCTAAGGCGTGAAAGTCTACTGAGGGATAACTGCTCCCATGCTCCCGTTGAAGTAGAAAGTAAAGTCTAGTTTTGTCTAGGTTTTATATAGCAGTAACAATCTATAGGGCAGAAGCAAAGAGATTTGTCTTGCTTTTGCCTTTCATATTTTTACTTTCATCTTGTGATTTGGGATTTTTTGTAGTACTAATGTTCTAAAGACATTTGTATTTAATTCCCAATAAATTTATGGAACGTCTCACAGAAGCTCAACAACAATTATACGATTGGTTGGTAGAATATATTAAAATTCACCAGTATTCTCCTTCAATTCGGCAAATGATGGAAGCAATGAAGCTGAAATCACCTGCACCAATTCAAAGTCGTTTAGAGCATTTACGTACCAAAGGTTATATAGACTGGAATGAAGGTAAGGCGCGAACGATTCGGATTTTGCATCCTGTGAAGCAAGGTATCCCAATTTTAGGCACAATTGCGGCTGGTGGTTTAATTGAACCTTTTACTGACGCTATAGATCATTTAGACTTTTCTCATGTTTCCTTACCTCCTCAAAGCTATGGTTTACGGGTAGCCGGCGATAGCATGATTGAAGATTTAATTGCTGATGGCGATTTAGTATTTCTGCATCCAGTGTTAGAACCAGACCAGTTAAAAAATGGAACTATCGTCGCTGCGAGAGTTGATGGCTACGGTACTACTTTAAAACGTTTTTATCGCCAAGGCGATCGCGTAACTCTCAAGCCTGCCAATTCTAAGTATAAACCCATTGAGGTACTCGCTACACAAGTGCAGGTGCAGGGTTCTCTAGTGGGAGTTTGGCGCGGTTATTAAATAGGGAGTGGTCCGTAAAGAATTTTGGATTTTGGAGAAAGCGATTTTAGATTGTAGTCTAATCCAAAATCTAAAATCTAAAATCTAAAATTGATTGACTAATGACTAATTATCAACAACAATCTACTTTTAGGCTAAAATTTCCATTTGTTCGGGAAGGTAAGGGGAGTTATCAAACTCGTCAGCCATTACCAGGATGCCCAATTTTGCCTGCATCTCTGCAATTACGTCCATATCAGCGACAGGCTATTACTAGCTGGTTTGCTAACAATGGCAGAGGAACGCTAAAAATGGCTACTGGTAGTGGTAAAACTATTACAGCTTTAGCGATCGCTTGTGAATTATACCAGCAAATTAATTTACAAGTGTTATTAGTGGTGTGTCCTTATCGTCATCTTGTCACCCAATGGGCGCGAGAATGTGAGAAGTTTAACTTACAGCCTATTTTAGCTTTCGAGAATTTACGCACTTGGCAAAGTCAACTATCTACCCAACTGTATAATCTGCGTTCCGGTTCGCAAAACTTTGTTACGGTAATTACTACCAATTCCACATTAATTGGTGATGGTTTTCAGTCTCAACTTAAGTATTTTCCCCCTAAAACTTTAATTATTGGTGATGAAGCGCATAATTTAGGCGCACCGAAATTAGAGGAAAATTTACCTCGTCGGGTGGGGTTACGACTGGCTTTATCGGCGACACCAGAAAGGTATTTCGATGATTATGGTACGCAATCGTTATTTGATTACTTTGGTTCAGTGCTACAACCAGAGTTTAACTTAAAGGATGCGATCGCTCAAGGGGCTTTAGTACATTATTTGTATTATCCCATACTTGTAGAACTGACCGAAACGGAAAGTATGGCTTATTTAAAGTTAACTAAAAAGATTGGGCGATCGCTATTATATAGAGAACGAGAAAATAGCCAAGGGGGAAACTTTGAAGACAACGAAGACTTAAAACCATTATTAATGCAACGCGCCAGGTTAATTGGTACAGCAGAAAATAAATTAACCGCTTTGCGAGAATTAATGACAACTCGGCGAGAAAGTACCCACACACTATTTTATTGTAGCGATGGTTCCCAAGAAACCGGACAACGTTCATCCTTGCGTCAACTCAAAGCCGTAGCCAAAATCCTCGGTGTAGATTTAGGATATAGAGTCAGCACATACACAGCCCACACCTCCCTCAAAGAACGGGAAACCTTACGCTGTCAATTTGAAAGTGGAGAATTACAGGGTTTAGTAGCAATTCGTTGTTTAGACGAAGGAGTTGATATACCAGCCATTCAAACAGCCGTCATATTATCAAGTTCTGGAAACCCGCGCCAATTCATACAGCGCCGGGGGAGAGTATTACGTCCTCACATTGGTAAAGAACGCGCCACCATATTCGATATGATAGTCCTACCACCAGACTTAGATAGAGAAACCATAGAAATAGAACGCAACCTCTTAAAAAAAGAACTCCGCCGCTTCGTAGAATTTGCCGACCTAGCCGATAACGCCGGCGAAGCTAGAATGAAACTACTAAACTTACAAAAACGTTACGGATTATTAGATATTTGATAATACTTCCTCCTCCTCCTCCTCCTTGGCGTTCTTTGCGTCTTGGCGGTTCGTTCCTCTTTCAGGACTTACGCAAAATTATGGAAAAACGAACCACGTTCGCGAAGCGTCTCCCCTTCTCCCAAAGGGAGAGGCTAGCGCCAAGGGAGAAGGACACGTTCGCGAAGCGTCTCCCCTTCTCCCAAAGGGAGAGGCTAGCGCCAAGGGAGAAGGACACGAAGTTAAGAAGGTTTCAGAGAGTTCTTGCGTAAGTCCTACTCTTTAACAAAAATTTTTTTTAAATTTGTAGTAAATAGCAGAAAGTGTGGGAGAATAATATTAAGGTTGATCATAATCGGCTGTACCTTGCTCTAAAAATTTAGCTTATACACGATTATAATGTAAATCCATCTTTAATTTACCACACCCAAAACGCAAAATCAAGCATTCTTTTTGCCGAATAAATTGCAAAAATTCCAGCCAGACCTCAAACCAAGAGTAATAGTAGCTTCACGGATGTAAATGCAGGACTTATAGCAGCTAAAATATAAAGAAAACCTATTGAAAAGCCGCCAAATGCTCCCAGACACAAATATTGAAGATGTGCAGGAACCAATTTCCAGTGCGTCGCCAGAAGTGCGACAGATTATTGAGCGAGTTTGGAAATTGGAAAAAGGCAGACTAGATAAAAAAATCAATAGCCATATTAACGAAGAGATATTAGATATTGTCAAGGAAGAAGTGCAATGAAGCTAACTTCAATTAAGCTGTGCAACTTTCGCTCCTTTTATGGTACAACCCCAGAAATATTCCTCGCCGTGGGAGATACCCTGAACACCACAATTATTCATGGTAATAACGGTTCTGGAAAAACCAGTTTACTCAATGCCTTCACTTGGGTATTATATGAAAAATTTAGTGCCGCTTTCGCCTCCGCCGAACAGTTAGTTAATAAACGTTCCATAGCTGAAGCCCAAAAAGGTCAAGCTGTAGGATGTTGGGTAGAAGTTGGCTGGGAACACGAAGGTAAACGCTATAAAGTTAACCGTTCCTGTCGGGTTTATAAAAATGACAGCGACTTTGAAGCTGGTAAAACAGAATTACGGATGTGGGTAGGTGAAGACGATGGTAGCTGGTACATACCACAACAACAACCAGATGATATTATTAATCAAATTTTACCTGCAAGTTTACATCAATATTTTTTCTTTGACGGTGAACGCATAGAAGAAATCGTGCGTTCTGATAAAAAAGCGGAAATTGCGGAAGCGACTAAGATTTTCTTGGGTGTGGAAGTAATTAACCGTTCTATCCGACATTTAGGAGAAGCGAAAAAAACTTTAGAGAATGAGTTGAAAGCCATTGGTAATGCAGAAACAAAGAAACTGCTAAAACAGCAAGAACAGATAGAACAAGAAAGTGAACGCATCACCAACCGCCAAACAGAAATTAAACAAGAGTTAGAATATCAGCAAACCTTTAAAAAAGAGACAAGTAACCGTTTATTGGAACTTGTTAAAGCCAAAGAAATAGAAGACAGGTGGCAAAATTTAGAATTGCAGAAAGCCGAAAACCAGGAAGCATTCAAAAAAAATAAAGAAGCCCTGAAAAAAATCATTTCCTCACGGGGTTATACAGTGTTACTGGGGGAGACGACATCACAATTTCGGAAAATTGTTGATGATTTAAAACAGCGAGGTGAGTTAACCTCTGGAATTTCGCGGGAATTTGTCAACGAATTATTAAAAACTCAACGCTGTATTTGTGGTGCAGACTTAAGCGCAGGTACTGATAATCATGAAAATGTCCGAACTTGGCTAGATAAAGCTGGTTCTTCAGCCGTAGAAGAAACCGCTATTCGCATGGGTGTTCAAGTCGATGAAATTGATAAACAAGCTGGGGCTTTTTGGGAAGAAGTTGATAGAGAACAAGCCAGAATTAAACAGTTAAGAGAAACTATATCCCAAGTTGAAGGTGAATTAGATAACCTTCAAGACAAACTACGAAAAGATGCAAATGAAGAAATTAGCAGCTTACAAAAACGCTTAGATGAGATTTCCAGCAAAATTGACGAACTAAATCGAGAACAAGGTGCAAACCAGCAGAAAATTATTCAATTAAAAACACAAATTGATGCTTTAGGTAAACAAATATCCAAGCAGAAACTAAATGAAGAACGACAAATTTTAGCACAGCGACGCATTAACGCTACTCAAGATGCAATTGAACGGTTAACCGAAGTTAAAAATCGGCAAGAAAAACAATTTCGTCTGCAACTAGAAAAACGAGTCCAAGAGATATTTAACCAGCTTTCAGTCAAACCATATATTCCCAAAATTAGCGAAAAATATGAATTAACCTTAGTAGAACACACTGCGGGAATAGAAGCACCAGTTGCAGCTTCTACAGGAGAAAATCAAATTCTCAGCTTATCCTTCATTGCCAGCATCATAGATAAAGTGAGAGAGTGGAGTCAAAAGCGCAAAATGATGATGCTTCCCGATAGTAGCACATTTCCTATTGTTATGGATTCCCCCTTTGGCAGCTTAGATGAAATGTCACGGAGACATATAGCGGGGACAATTCCCAAATTAGCTAATCAATTAATTGTCTTAGCCAGTAAAACTCAATGGAGAGGTGAAGTAGAAGAAGAAATGACAGAAAGAATTGGTAAAGAATACGTACTTACCTATTATTCCTCAAAACCAGATTGTGAACAAAATTATATCCAATTAGCAGGACAAAGATACCCCTTAGTCAAGCAAAGTCCCAACGAATTTGAATATACCGAAATCATAGAAATAATTCGTAATTAACAGTTATCAGTTATCAGTTATCAGTTATCAGTCAAAAGAATTGATTGACATTCTTTCCCACTGTACGCTTCTCTATTCTTCTCTGCGCCTCTGCGCCTCAGCGTGAGACAATCATGAACCAATATACCCTAGCAATACTCACCTTTCTTCTCACCTTATCCCACACCCACACCCTCGCCTTTTTTGACACCCAAAACCACTGGGCAAAGGCGCGGAGGGAAGAGGTAGAGTTAAGATGGGTGGTTGTTTTTGAGGTGGGGTTATGATTGCGAGTCGAGAAGGAAGTTATATGTCTCCCCAGGAGTATTTGGAATGGGAGGAGACACAGGAGGTTAAGTATGAATATATCAATGGTGAAGTTTTTGCCATGACTGGGGGGACTATTCCTCATACTACTATTGCTCTTAATTTAGCTGCGGCGTTAAAAGGACATTTACGAGGGGGTAAGTGTCGTGCTTTTATGGCAGATGCAAAGCTGGGTGTATCGGAAAATGGCCCCTTTCATTACCCGGATGTGATGGTGAGTTGTCATCCCAGGGATAAACAAGCTATTAAGTTTATTCAGTATCCTTGTCTGATTGTTGAGGTTCTTTCCCCAGGTACGGAAGCTTACGACAGAGGGGGTAAGTTTACGCAGTATCGTCGGATAGCAACTTTGCAAGAGTATGTGCTGATTGATGCTCAAAAAATGAGTTTGGATTGTTTTCGATTGAATGATAGGGGTTTATGGGAGTTACATCCTTACGCTGAGGGGGATAAGGTTCATTTAACTAGTGTTGATTTTCGCTTTCCTCTGTCTCTGGTTTATGAGGATGTGGAGTTGACGAACCACAGAGGCGCAGAGGACACAGAGAGGAAAGGGGAATAGGCGATCGCATCTAATATTCGGTTAAAATAGTCACAATATAAATATCATTATTATGGCTGCAAACAGAATCAGGGTTGCTAAAGATAAGGCTGAGTTGGTGAAACAGTTATTAGCATCAAAAGACACAACTGGTCCTTTTCAAACTTATGTAGAAGTAATGGTATTTGCCGCAGCTTTGGGAGTCAAACATAAAAAACGTGTTCCTCTAGGCGAATTTACAAAAAGGGAACCTTCGCCAATTCCACAAGAAAATTTTGCCTCTCTAGGACATGACCTCATTATCAACTTATTAGGAATAACTGAAACCAAAGATATACAAATACTTTCTTCTAGAGAAGAAGAGTATGAAGATCAACGTACCCAAATATTTGAAGAGTATGCTAATGGAGGGCTGGAAATTTTACAAAATGAATTACGAGGAGCCGTTGATTATTCAGAACGTCTGTTATTGCTTCTCATTTCCGAAAAAGATGCTCAAGAACAGTCAGACGAAGAATTTGATCTTAGTAAATTTTTAAGTTAATTTATTTCTTCAAATAAAGCTTTAAAATGAAAAATTTAGAACATTATCGGCAAAAATTTTCACAATTAAATGTTAGCGTTAGCCGGAAGCTTGGGAATGCTTTATATAAACCTATATTACTTTTATCTGTAGTTGACTTAATTAGCAGAGGTATTATTAACGATAATAAAATTTATATTTCAGACGAATTAATTAAAACATTTACGAATTACTGGAATGTTATAGGATCTGCGTATCACAAAGGTGGTTTACACTATCCTTTCTACCATCTCAAAAATGAAGGATTTTGGTACTTAGCGTTTACACCTCATTTTAATGGGTTGCGTCCAAAAACGACTAAAAGACTGAAAGAAACTATTGAATATGCCTATTTAGATATTGAATTATTTAACTTCCTCCAAGATGAAACTTCTCGAAAATATTTAATTGATGCACTCGTGGTAGCCTTCTTTTCTGAGAATGAAAGTGATATAGAAGTTATTTTGAAAATCAATGAGACTTTTGATGACCAAACTGTAGAAATAGAAAAATTACTTAAATCTGAAAATGCAGATTATGAGCCAAGATGGCAGTTAAAGCGAGCAGCAATTAGAAATGCTTTTTTCAGGAAAGCTATTGTATATGTTTATGATTCTAGGTGTGCTTTTTGTGGACTGAAAGTAACTAAAGCCATAAATCAAAATATTATTGATGGCGCACACATTAAACCATTTTCCCAGTTTTATGACAACAGAATCCATAATGGAATAGCACTGTGTAAAAATCATCATTGGGCATTTGACCGTGGTTGGTTTACCATAGACGAGCAATACAAAATCATTGTGAGCGAAGATTTGGCAGAAGTTTCTCCCTACGCTAAACCTATGAAAGATTTTCATGGGGAAAAAATACTTCTACCAAATACAGAACAATACTTTCCAGAATTAGAAGCACTTCAATGGCATCGCCAAAATATATTTCAAGCCTAATTACAGCACTGGTGGAAGTCCTACTTGCTTGGGTTCGACAAACTTACCATCAAAACCTATTGTTTTATTTTCTATAGTTCTCGCATCAGCCAAAGCCTTACGCAGTTCAGCGCGTTCCATTTGATCCTGAACTCCACCCAGAATATAAATTAGTAACTTCGCCGCTAATTCCCGTCCAGAAACCTGGACTCGCTTTTTATTGGGGTCATACAAAACGCCATACCATAAAGACTGGGGATACTCCATACCACTTAAACCGCCTTGTTGGTCGAATTTCCGCAACTTTTTAAAGACATTTGCTAGTGTAAAACCTTTTTGAAAAACCAAGATTCCCAAAGCTTGCGCTAAAGCCACTTGTGCAACAGGACGAAAAAGCAGATTTCCTTCTCCCCCATCCTTTTCAAAACTAAAGCGTCGCAAAGTTGGAGTGTCTTCTTCATCCAGCAGCTTATAACTGGGAAGGCTGGCTAAATGATCAAATAAATTGCTAAATTCCGCAATTCCCTCCTCAAGTTCTTCATCCTCTGGACGCATGGGAATTAAGCCTTTTTCCAGAGGTTTCCAGTGAGGGAACTTTTGCCCCAAATATCGCTCACACATATCATGGAGAGCTTGCAGGGTGGTTAAAACAGTAGAATTAGATGCCACTGTTCCACTATTCCAATTAACACGAGGATTGCGCTCTTTTCGTTGTTCCAAAAGCGGATGAGTAACAGCAATTTTTCTCGCCACAATGGAAAACCCATCATCCTCATTTAGCTGTGCTAACTGACCTTTAGTCAATGGTGCAGCCATTAAGTTAACATGAACAAAGATAGACCTTACTCTTCGCCTAGCTTCGGTGCGAGTTTCCCCAGCCGCAACCGCACAGATAAATTCAATTCCTATTTTTTCTTTGGGTAAGCTTTGCAAGTAATCAAGGTCTACTTGGTACTTATCTCTCAAATCATCTAAGGTAATAGAATTATCATCAGCAGTTTTATCTTTTTTATAGCGCTGCAATTTGCGAGTTTTGATTAACTCCATCAACCCTTGTACACTCATGAGTCGGTGCTGACCATCCAAAGCATAAATTGTCACATTTTCTTCAGAAATATTCAGCAGACCAACTTTACCATCTTTATCTAAAGGGGTGAAATCAGTAGTAGATTTTAAAGCTATTCCCTGACTATCCCACTCAGCCGCTTTGGGGTTATCTACCCAAGGTTGATTAATTACTACCAGCACAGGTGGGAATTTATGACTTTTCCGCGCTGCTAAATACTGTACTAGTGGTGCTTGACGTGTCCAGTCAATGGGACGTTGCTGAATTTCATCAATGCTATCTGCGTCAATCTCAATGTTACCAGTGTCTGGATTGTACTTTTTCTCAAGCAAGGGTAAACCAGAGGCGAAGTGAACACGACCAGCCAACCATTCCAAGGTAACAGAACCAACAAAAGCCTCAGTACCGCCCATCTCGGTTTTTTGGACTAAAATCTGGTCTTTCTTCCCCATGAACTTCTCTAGCAGTAAGGCGAGTACCTGTTTATCCTTGTTTTCCCGTTCCAGATACTCTTGAGCGATGTCAGCAGTTTGATCTGATACATTCTTCTTCATATTAATTTTTAAAAAGTAAATGGTGTTAGGATAGTCTAATTGTCTAAAAATTGAGTAATAGTAGTAAGGTTTTTAAAAAAATTTTGCACCGACATAGGTAAATTTTGCCTGTATACCAGCTAATTCCATTCACTGGGATACTAAAAATCAAGTCACACCCATATTTAAAAATATAGAGAGATTATGACTACAGCACAACAACCAGAAAATAAAGTTCCGCAAACACGTACTGTAGCAGAGTTAGTGGACTATATCCAAGTTCTCACCACTGAAATACAAGAATTATATTGTTTAGACGAGATACCTTGGGTTGTGGGGTATTCCGGAGGTAAAGACAGCACGGCGACCTTACAGCTTATCTGGAACGCAATACATGAACTTCCACCAGAAAAACGGATTAAACCAATTCATGTAATTACAACTGATACAGGTGTCGAGAATCCTTATGTTGCTACTTGGGTACGTAATTCATTAGAACAGATGAAAGTAGCGGCTCAAGAGCAAAAAATGCCCATAAAACCGCATTTATTGAAACCAGAGACTAAACAGAGTTACTGGGTAGGTTTGATGGGTAAAGGCTATCCAGCACCACGTCACAAATTCCGTTGGTGTACCGGAAGATTGAAAATTGACCCTTCTAACAACTTCATTCGTGATGTTGTCCGGGCTAGTGGTGAAACAATTGTAGTCTTGGGAACTCGCAAGACGGAAAGTACTAATCGTGCGGCTATTATGGCCAAGCGTGAAATTGGTAGAGTCCGAGAGCGCCTTAGTCCTCATCCTAGTCTGGTTAACTCACTGCTTTATACTCCCATCGAAGATTGGCGTACTGATGAAGTTTGGCTGTATTTGATGCAATGGTCAAATCCTTGGGAATACAGCAACAAAGACTTATTTGCTATGTATCGAGGTGCAACAGCAGATAATGAATGTCCTTTAGTAGTTGATACTTCTACTCCTAGTTGTGGTAGCTCTCGTTTTGGATGCTGGGTCTGTACATTAGTTAATAGTGATAGGTCTATGCAAGCCATGATTCAAAATGATGAAGAGAAAGAATGGTTGCAACCTCTGATTGATATTCGTTTAGAAGAATTAAATATTGACCAAGACCGAAGTAAGCGAGACTTTCGCCGCATCTGGGGAGAAGTTCAACTATTTGAGCGCAACTTGGAAGGGGAAGTTTCTATTGAACCAATACCAGGCCCCTACGTTAAATCTTGGCGAGAACATTTGTTAAGAAAGTTACTAGAAGCACAAACTAAAATCAGGCGTACAGCACCAGAAAATATGCGCGACATTACGCTAATAAGTCCAGAGGAACTTAGCGAAATTCGCCGCATCTGGCTAGAAGAAAAGCACGAATTTGATGATAGTTTACCGCGCATTTATCAAGAAGTGACTGGTGAAGTTTTCAAAGACCCCCGTCCTGGTGCTGGCTACAGTCTACTGGGTAGCGATGAATGGGAAGTGTTAGAGGAAATTTGTGGCGATGATGCTATGCACTTAGAACTGATGTCTAAGCTGTTAGATACAGAACGCCAGTATCGGAAAAAAGGTCGTCGGGTGGGAATATATGACAGTTTAGAGAAATGTTTTGTCACCAGTTCCCATTCTCCAGAGGAAGCGATTAAAAATGCTCATTTGAAACGTGATTTAAAAACAGCCGTTGACCAAGGGGATGTGAAAAAGGTCAAGCAGTTGACTTTGGGCGACGCTGTGGATGAAAGCGACGACGCAAGCGATAAACCGCCAAGTTGGGGAAGTATGAAGTTTAAAAAGAGTTAAGTAAAAATGAATATTGATTATAAAATACCGGGTGAATTCATTCGCCCGGTCTTCTCTCGCCCCGTATCTTAAAAACTCAAAAATAAATGATATTTCTTGAACTCGTATTACAAAACTTTGGCCCTTACTGTGGTCGTCAGGTAATCAACCTTGACCCAAAAATTGATCAGGAAAATTCCTATCCAATTATTCTATTAGGTGGGATGAATGGGGGCGGAAAAACTACCCTGATGGATGCAATTCGCCTAGCATTATATGGACATCGCGCCCAATGTTCTACCCGTGGGAACTTGAGTTATAATGATTTTCTTAACCAATGCGTTAATAGTCACAGTTCACCCACTGAAGATACTCGCATTGAATTAGTTTTTGAACATATTGAAAATGACCAACCAGTAAAATATAGAGTTGTTCGACGCTGGACAAAAAACCCTAAAGATGGTAAAGACCAATTAGGGATTTTAGATGCTCAAGAATGGCTGGATACGGCTTTAGTTAATATTTGGGATGAGTATATCGAAAATCTCTTACCTTTAGGGATTTCTAACTTGTTTCTATTTGATGGTGAACAAGTTAAGGAACTCGCAGAACAAGAAACACCTCCATCGATTGTAGTTGATGCAATTCGCGGACTTTTAGGTTTAGAACTAGCTGAACGTTTAGGCGGTGATTTAGAAATTATCGTCAACCGCAAGCGCAAAGAAATTGCGGATACTCAAGATTTGGCTAATTTAGAAGAAATTGAACATCAACTCAAGTTAGAACAAAAGGAATATCAGGAAGTTGAAGTTCAATTAAAGGAACTGACTGATAATTTAGTAGTAGCAGAAAAGAAGCAGCAAGAAGCTGTGGATAAATTCATCTCTGAAGGTGGTAAAATTGCAGGCGATCGCACTTATTTAGAAAAACAAAAATCTCAAATAGTTGCTGAGTCAGAAAATAGCCGTCAAGCCATGCGCGGATTAGCTGCTGATATTTTACCGTTAGCTTTAATTGAACCTTTGCTAAATCAAGCTTATCTCCAAGGACAAAAGGAATTTCGGACTCAACAAGCTAAGGTAGCATATAATTTATTATTAGAACGAGATCACCGCTTAATTGAATTAATTAAACAATTAACTATTGCTGACCAACAAGTAGAAAAAATTCAAGATTTTATTGACGAAGAAAATAATCTCATTAAGCAAGATACTACAGGGGAAGTTTGGCTATTATCTGATACAGAAACTCTGCATCATTTAGATAATATTATTCATCATTATTTACCCTATACAAAAAATGCTACTCAAAAGCAGCTAGAACTACACCAAACTCAAGAAGAAGAAGTTATTACCCTAGAAAGACAAATTCAAACAGCCGCATCTCCAGAAGATTATCAAAGGCTGGTAGATGAATTGCAAGCAGCCCAAAAAGAAGTTGCAGAAGCCCAAGCAGCTTGTGAAATAGCGAAACAAAATTTGAATGAATTAGACACTCAAATTCGGACTACTAAAAAAACCTTAGAAAAATATACAGAAACTAATATTGACCGCAAATATAATGAACATATTATTACGGCAACGGCTAAAGTTCAAGATACACTCAAACTTTTTCGGGAAAAACTGACTCTCCGCAAACTGAATAAATTAGAAGTTGAAGTTACAGAATGTTTCCGCTACCTGCTGCATAAATCAGATTTAGTGCATCGTGTCGCCATTCATACAGATAGTTTCAGCCTCTCTCTGTATGACTTTAATGGTAAACCAGTTCCCAAACATCGACTTTCAGCCGGCGAAAAGCAACTTTTAGCGATCGCCTTTCTCTGGGGATTAGCGCGAGTCTCTGGACACCGCTTACCTGTAGCCATAGACACGCCTCTGGGGAGATTGGACTCATCCCACCGGGGAAATCTCGTAGAACGGTATTTTCCATCCGCTAGTCATCAAGTAATACTGTTGTCTACTGATACTGAAATTGGTAAACACGAAGTAGAAACACTGAGAAATAATGAGGCGATCGCTCGTGAATATCTCCTCAAATACGACTCCTCCACCCGCCAAACTACAATCATAGAAAATAAATATTTTTGGTAGTAGATGTTGTTTAAAATAATAGATATCTCACTCACAGGTAAAAATCGCTAGTTAATTATGATGTCATCAAATTTACGAGAAATCGAACGTGATTTAAGTGGTTTGTCATTAGAAGAACTAGAATGGCTTTTAGAACGTATCCAAAAACAAATGAAAGAAAAGCAGCAAACATCAGATATATTTATAAATATGAAATATATGCAGGAACAACTAGCTGCAATGGCTATAGATTCAGATATACAAACAGAGATATCCACTATTAATCAGGAATTTTTTGTTACTGAGATGGATGGATTATCACAGCCGTGAGGATCGAAAGAGGGCAAATTTATTTTGTTAATCTTAATCCAGTTATAGGTCGAGAACAGTCAGGGACAAGACCTGTATTAGTTTTATCTGTAGACGCTATTAACCAATTACCTTTGGTAGTGACTGTAGTTGTAGGGACGAAAGGCACAAATATTAAGCGCGATTATCCTACTAATATTAGAGTATCTCCCAGTGACAGTGGATTGCTGATAGAAACTGTATTTTTATGTTTTCAAATTCGCTCTTTAGATCCAAATCGCTTTGCTGCTAAATCAACTGGCAAAATTTCTGATTCTAAGATGCTTGAAGTTGAAGCGGCGGTTCGTTACTGTTTGGGTTTATGACTCAAGTAATAATTAATATAGGAATTATATTTGAGTTTTGAACGGGATTTTTTTAACGTTAGCGGAGCGTGGCGTTAGCCATACCACAGAGACACAGAGATCACAGAGGAAGAGAAAAAAGAGATAGGATCGCTATATTATGGAATTATTATGGAATCTCCAATTGAAAGAATTAAACTTTCTCAAACAGCCAAAGACCAACTTCTTAAACTCAGACGCACTACAAAAATTGACCAATGGAACATTTTATGTCGTTGGGCTTTTTGTCGTTCCCTAGCTGAAGCAACTGCACCCTCACCCGTACTAATTCCCCAAGATAGCAACGTGGAAATGACCTGGCGGGTATTTGGCGGCGAAATGTCTGATATCCTCCTCCTCGCCCTCAAGCAACGCTGTCACAACGACGGCTACCCCATTGATAAAGACAGCCTCGCTAGCCAATTTCGGCTGCACTTGCATCGGGGAATTGGTTATTTAGCGGGTGATCCAAATATCAAGAAAATTGAAGATTTAATCCAACTCGCGCTCAAAGATGGAAAGGATATTAATAACTGTTAACTGTTAACTGTTAACTGATAACTGATATGCCTGAATCTTTAGAAATCGAGCGTCATCGAGCTGCGATCGCTCGTAATGATATATCTCGCCCCGTGCGGTTGGCAATAGAATGGGCTATCCTTCATCAGGAAACCTCATTCTTTGATTACGGCTGCGGCTACGGTGGTGATGTGCAGCGAGTCGGCAATTTAGGCTACACCAGCGCTGGTTGGGACCCTTATTATTTTCCCAATGAATCAATGACCGCCGCCGATGTGGTCAATTTGGGTTATGTCCTCAATGTGATTGAAGACCAAGAGGAACGCCGCCAAAGTCTCATCCATGCTTGGGAACTTACTCAACAGGTTTTAATTGTGGCGGCTCAAGTATTAATTAATGCCCCTAGTAAAGCACAACTAGCTTACAGCGATGGTATTGTGACTCGCCGCAACACCTTTCAGAAGTATTATGAACAACAAGAACTGAAAACCTATATAGATGAAGTTCTCAACGTTGATGCAGTCCCAGTAGCTTTAGGTGTCTATTTTGTTTTTCGTGATGAAGCTGCTAAAGAAAGTTTTAAAGCCATCCGCTTCTTTTCTAGCACTGCTACACCCAGAGTTCGTATCCCCAGTAAGCGCTTTGAGGACTACCAAGAGCAATTACAACCACTGATGGACTTTTTTGCCAAACGGGGCAGATTACCCGTTAAAGGCGAATTAGCGAACCAAACAGAATTACTCAGTGAATTTGGAAACTTCCGCCGGGCTTTTAATGTGGTGTTACAAGCTACCGATGAACCTGAATGGGATGCGATCGCCTATCGTCGTTCTTTAGATATCCAAGTATATCTCGCCCTCAGCCACTTTGATCAACGTCCGTCATGGCAAAAACTAGCCCCAGAGATGCGTCACGATATCAAAGCCTTTTTCGGTAGCTATGAAGAAGCTTGTCAAGTAGCCGACCAAAAACTGTTCAGTTTAGGTGATCCCAAAGTTGTGCAAACAGCTTGTGAAAAAAGCAAAATTGGTAAACACACACGAGGCGCACTATACGTTCATGTTTCAGCACTCCCAGCACTAGATCCTTTATTACGAATTTATGAAAGCTGTGCTAGTCGTACTATTGGGCGTGTCGATGGAGCCACATTAATTAAATACAACATTGAAAAACCGCAAATATCCTATTTGTTTTACCCAGATTTTGACAGTGATCCCCATCCCGCTTTAAAAGCCAGTATCACAATTGACTTAAAAACTTTATACATAACTCACCGTGATTATGCAGAAAGAACGAATCCGCCAATTCTGCACCGCAAGGAAAATTTTGTCACTCCTAACTACCCCCGCTATGAGGAATTTGCTCAACTGACTCAAAAAGAACAGCAATTAGGGCTACTCAAGCAGAAAAGCGAAATTGGGACTCGTGCAGGTTGGGAAAAATGTCTGGCTGCACACGGGGTAGAAATTAACGGTCATCAAATTGAGCAAATTCAGGAAAATTAAGGGATTAGTGCGGCTGTGAAACTTGTTTTTATGATTGGAATGGATAAACGAACCGCAAAGGACACAAAGGACACTAAGTCAAGAGGGTTTCAGAGATTTCTTGCGTAAGTCCTAACTGTATCTCAGTAGAAAAAACCTGAGCAAATTTATATGTTTGCGTAGAATGTCACAGCAGCTATGGCAAGATAACTGCAATTCACAAGATTTAGAGGAACCTGCACAACATGAAACCAGTGCGATCGCTGTTGACAGTTTTCGGTAGCCGTAAAATGGCGGCTTTGACATTAATCGGTTTTTCCTCCGGTTTACCATTGTTCTTAACCAGTAGAACCCTGCAAGCTTGGATGACTGTCGAAGGGGTGGATTTAACCGCTATTGGTTTATTTAGCCTTGTGGGTCTACCCTACTCGTTGAAATTTATCTGGTCGCCTTTAATAGACAGGTTTACAGTACCAATTTTGGGGAGGCGACGCGGCTGGTTAATAACACTGCAAATTGGGTTATTGATTGCGATCGCCCTCATGGCTTTCCAACAACCCAAGCAAGCACTACAATTATTAGCGATTAACGCAGTAGCGATCGCCTTTTTAAGTGCCAGTCAAGACATTGCGGCTGATGCCTACCGCACCGACGTTCTCGAAGAATTAGAATTAGGAGCCGGTGCTGCTGTTTTCGTCTTAGGTTATCGCATAGCACTGTTATTCACCGGATCTTTAGCATTAATCCTTGCCGATAATTTACCTTGGCCATCAGTCTACTTATTCATGGCTTTGGGCATGGTAATTGGGATTATTGCCACCTTATTTGCCCCAGAACCCAAAGAAACCAGCCCCCCTGAATCTTTAGCGGCGGCGGTAATTTTACCCTTTGGGGAATTTTTCCAGCGTCAGGGTGTAGTTCAAGCCATTTTAATGCTGGTATTCATCGTCCTGTATAAATTGGGCGATTCCTTTGTCAACAATATGTCTACACCCTTTCTGTTGCAAACTGGATTCACCCAAACCGATATCGGGGCTATTCAAGGTGGTATGGGGTTAATTGCTACCATCGTTGGTACGCTCTCAGGTGGCGTGATTTTGAGTAAAATTGGTCTGAATCGCTCACTTTGGCTATTTGGGGCTTTGCAAGCAGTCAGTAATTTAGCTTATTATGCTCTAGCCAACGTAGGTCAAAACTACCCGGCTCTAGTATTAACAATCAACATCGAAAACTTTTGTGGTGGGTTGGGAACAGCAGCCTTTGTGGCCTTTTTGATGAATATGTGTAATCAGCGCTTTTCTGCCACCCAATATGCTTTATTATCCAGTTTTATGGCTGTCAGTCGTGATATTCTCGTTGCGCCAGCTGGCACTATAGCAAAAAGCACAGGTTGGCCATTATTTTTCATTATTAGTATAGTCGCTGCTATCCCAGGACTACTGCTGTTACCATTGTTTGCCCCTTGGAACCCTAAACCAGTGGCAATATCCAGACCAGGACTTGAGGAAGACGATGAGGATTTATGGGGAACCAAGTAGTTATTATTGTCGGCACATTTATTCTCTTAATCACCGGCTTGTTACTCGGCTATGTTCTCTCACAGTTGGTTTTAGGATTTCTAGAGTTTAACCTCCTAACTCTCTTCGGTACATTCAGCCTATTTTTGATTTTTGGTACACTCTATTACGTTTTATTTTGGCAGCTACGCAGAGAACAATTGCAGGTAGAACCAGAACAAAGACCAGAGCCGGTACAGGAACCAATCAACGAGCAAATTACCGAGCAAATCACCGAGCAAATAGCCGATAACCATCTCAAAAACAAACTAATTGCCAAGTTAGGAGGTGATGTTGCCGCAGCCGAGCGCTTAATTGAGCAGGCAAAGCTCAACTATCCGGGAATGGCAGAAATTTGGTATTGCGAAAGAGTAATTGATGATTTGGAACGCGATCAACGTTAACCATGCCCAAAAACCGCTAAAATAAGTCAAGAAAAGTTCACAAATCTTCAGCTAGATTTTTAAACAAAATCCTAGCCGATTTCAATTAAACTATGACTATCATTCGTCAATACATTGCCCCATTGCTGGCAGTGTTGGTATTCTCCTTAGCCCTTGTGGCAGTCAGCGCTCGGATTTTTTTACCTTCTGATATGGCAGCACCCGCACCCATTGAAGATAATGGCGAGATAGGACAATGGGGAAATGGGGACTCAGAATTATTTGCCTTTTTTGCACAACCTCCACTGCTCTCATAAAAATGGAACCTGAGTTTGTCTGAGCAACTGCTACCGAGTTACTATCTTCGTTGCGGTTCAACGCTAGAGCGATCGCTGCTAGTCAAGTTCATGCAGCAAACTTACCAGGAGCTATTTCCGCAGCAAAATTTTGCCCACTTAGCCCGAACCGTTGAGCAATATTTCTCCCAGGACACGCCTTTGTGGTGGGTAGATTTTTTGGGTGAGGGAGATTCTCCCCCATCTCCTATTGCTTGTCTGTGGGTAGGAAATGCCATAGATCAAGTGCAGGGCGATCGCCATGCTCACATTTTTCTGCTCTACGTCGTCCCAGAACATCGGCGGCGGGGTGTGGGTAAAGCTTTGATGCAGTATGTGGAAAATTGGGCAATTCAAAGAGGCGATCGCCAAATCGGCTTGCAAGTTTTTCAATCTAACTCAGCCGCCTTAAATCTTTACAATCACTTAGGTTATCAAACCCAATCCCTATGGATGCTCAAATCACTCCATAGCCATAAATAAGCTGATATAGATGTACAATATTTGATATCTATGAAGTTTTGACCAATAGTTTCTTAATGGTACAAGCCCCCAGATTTATCTGTGGAATCAATCCAAAATCCAAAATCCAAAATCTAAAATTGTTTGACTTATTAGCACGGGGGGTTCAATGAAATCCTACTCGCGCATTTAAATGAAATATGTACGACGAAGAAGACCTAAGCTTACTTGATGCCGAGGTGGAACTAGAAAGCCCCCTGGATAAAATAGAGCCGCTAACTGCTGAATCTGAAGTGGCAAAACCCGATCCAGAAGTGATGCTAGCGCTTTTGGAAAATCATCAACCCCAGCAACGGATGCTAGCGGCTCGTGCTTTTTGCGATATTGAAGATAAACGAGCTACACCCCATTTAATTCGCCTATTAACTGATACTTGTCCCTTAGTAAGAGTTAGTGCAGCCTATGGGATTGGACGCAATCCCAGTCCAGAAGCAGTGGAACCGTTAATCACTCAACTCCACAAAGACTGGAATGGCTATGTACGTAAAGGTGTAGTGTGGGCTTTAGGAAACTGTCGCGATCGCCGTTCTTTAGCCCCCCTAGCAGATGCCTTAAAAACTGATATTTCCGCAGTGCGCCTATGGTCTGCCAGTTCTTTAGCCCAAATGGCAGACGTGGGTTATGAAGCCGTTGTGGGAGCCATCCCGTCCCTAATTGAAGCGTTAGTTCAAGATCGAGTGGCAGCTGTACGGAGTAACTGCGCTTGGACAATTGGGCAATTGTGCCGAGAATTGCCATCTAACATAGTTTATGCTACAGCCATCGATGCGCTGATTCAAGCCTTTGCCGAAGACCAAGATTTAGGAGTCCGGGAAGACGCTAAAGCCTCACTATTAGGCGTAGGTGATCCTCGTGGTTTGCAGTTGATTGAAACCCTAGAACAAGAGGGATGGTTTTAATACATAGCCCAGAGAAACTCACAAAAATTTCCGAGGTAAAACCCTAAAAATGAGAATCATTTAGCCACATTAGCTACAATAATAACTCTAAAAGTTCCTCAAGCTCAAAAATACGATAAAACACGCTTATTAGGGGTTAAAATGTGGAGGGTGCGTTAAGTACAGCTATAACGCATCATTTTTTTTATGTAGATTAAGTGGCTGCTTATCTTAACTAACCGTTACATAAAACTTACTCAAACTTACCTATTTAGACTTTTCTATAATAGATAACTTGTACTAGATGGGGTTTGAAGTTTACTTTCTGCTTCATCCTGGTAATGTCGGCATTATCCAGTCCACAGACTAACACTGTCTAACTGACAGCTTTTGACAAATCAATTTTTGATAAATTGATAGCTGCGTTTAAATCTCTATCACACTCAAAACCGCAATTTTCACATTGAAAAACTCTTTCGTTAAGTGTGAGATTTTCTTTTTTAGTTCCGCAATTAGAACAAGTTTTAGAACTGGGATACCATCTATCAACCACGACAAGTTCAGAACTATACAATTCACACTTGTAGGTTAGTTGACGACGAAACTCATGAAATCCCATATCGGAGATTGCTTTTGCTAATTTCCTGTTTGCCAACATTCCAGATACGTTTAAATCTTCGATTACCACTTTGCCGTGGTTCTTGGCTAATAAAGTAGTAAGTTTGTGTAATGTATCTTTACGAATGTTGGCAATCTTCAGATGCAATTTAGCAATTTTTAGTTGTGCTTTTCTCCAATTGTTTGAATTGATAACTTTATTTCTGTTTAACCATTGCAACCTGCTTAATTTAGATTCATATTTTTTGTAAGACTTTGCACCTTCTATAATTTCACCTGTTGATAGAGTAGCTAAATTTTTTACACCTAAGTCTACTCCCACAACTTTGAGGTTTTTATTATCTTGTTTTTCTACATCAAATCTAAAACTAATAAACCATCTATTAGCCTTACGACTAATGGTTACTGATTTAATTTCTTTTTGAGGTAGTCTTTCATAAGTTTGGAGAACTCCTATCTTCGGTACTTGTATTTTATTTGACTCTAAATTTTTGACACTACCCTCTAAGGTAAAGCTATCATGTTTACCCTTTCTCTTAAATTTAGGCACTCCTGATATTTTTTTAAAGCACCTATCCCATGCTGTTTTTAAAGCTCGTAGAGCTTCTTGTGGTGCTGATTTTGAACATTCGTAATACCAGGGATTTTCACTTTTTACTAATGCTACTAACCATTTATGTAAATCAATAGCAGTAGGAAATTTTATTTTGGAATTAGGATTTAACTTATTGTGATCTAATATCTGTTTGGTAAGAGCTAATCCCCAATTCCAAGCATGACGAGCAACACCACAATGTTGAAGTAGTTGGGTACGCTGATGGTTATTGATTTTTAACTCAGTTTTAAAGCCGAACAGCAACTTCTTTCAACTCCTCTATAATTTTCTTGTTTTTGTGACTTCTAGATCCATACAGTCTGGCACTAAAAACTGTAATTATTTCTAAAACATCTTGAGCTAAGTCTTCTTCAAAAGTTGAGTCTTCAGTTCTATTGATAATTACTATTTCTGTTCCAAAATGTTCACACAAACTAAAAATTAATTCACTACCAAATCTCAATAGTCTATCTTTATGGGTTAAAACAAGACGTTCAAGTTTACTATCAACAATTAATCGGATTAATCTCTTTAATCCTTTTTTGCTGTAGTTTAAGCCTGAACCTAAGTCTTCTATAATTTCAAATTGCCAACCATTTTGAGCGCAAAATAATTCAACAACTTGCTTTTGTCTTTCTAGGTCTTCTTTTTGGTCATGGCTAGAAACTCGACAGTAACCAATGGTGTAAGATAAATCAGGCTTGATTCCTAACAATTGAGCTAAATCATATCTTCTATGACCACTAGCTGTTCTTTCGGGAATTAATTTACCTTCTGTTTCCCATCTTCTGAGTGTGGAAACACTTACACCTTTTAACTTTGCTGCTTCAGATATAGATAACTTACTCATATAACTACTATAGCATAGCATTTAAGTAGTTATGAGTAAGTATGGATAAATATTTCTAATCAGTTCCCAACCCCTACTAACTCAATTTTCTATGGCTAATCAACTGTTGATCGCAGCTGCTTTTATCGGATTTCTTGGTTTTATTGTCCTGATTGGCATATACTCTGCAACCTACAGGCAAAACACCACTGCTGATTACATACTAGCAAGCCGATGTGTGAGTCCTTGGCTGACAGCCCTATCAGCCATGTCCACGGGTCAAAGTGGCTTGTTATTTCTAGGTCAGGTTGGTTTCGCCTATAAAATAGGAATTTCTTCCATTTGGCTAGTAATTGGTTGGGCAATTGGAGATTACTTAGCTTGGTTGTTTTTTTTCAAAAAGCTCAGACAAATTTCCGAAGAAACCGCTTCTGATACAGTCTCTGCCTTTCTATCTCAAAATTTTTCTGGTGCTCGCTGGATTTCTATTATTTCATCTGTCATTATTATCGCTTTCTTGGGTTCCTATGCCGCATCACAACTAATAGCCGGAGGTAAAGCACTTAGTGTGGTATTTGGATGGGACTATTATCTGGGAATTATCCTGGGGGCGATCATCGTCATGATTTACTGTTTTTCTGGAGGTGTCCGCGCTGAAATCTGGACAGATGCAGCACAAGGAATAGTCATGATTGGTTCGTTGTTGTTGCTATTAACAGTTGCAATTGCTAACTGTGGTGGTCTCGGAGAATTGTGGACAAAACTTGCCCTAATTGATACACAACTAGTTAACTTCAGCCCCAAAAATCTCCCTTTAGGCTTTTTACCTTTTTTAATTGGTTGGATAGTTGCTGGGTTTGGTGTAGTTGGTCAACCACACATATTAATACGGGCTATGGCGATCGACTCACCAAAAAGCATCAACCAGGCTCTTAACATCAAAACAGCTTGTGGTCTGATTAACTCTTTTTCTGCAATTGGCATAGGCTTGACCGAAAAACGAGACGCAAGCCCCTGACTTTAGGCATGGGGAGAAGGCGGTAAGAACTTTTAAGTTCCGTCAAACGATTGCGTGGCTTTAGCCACAGTGTTAAAATAGATTAGCGAGAAAACAAGTAGGAATAACCTTCAGCGCATTGAAGTATCCTAGTACGGAGCAATCCCGGCAACGGACATATCCGACTCGATTCGGAATAGTTAAAGGGCGAATAATGGCAGGATATGGAGCGTTCATCTTTAAAATATGAAGGACTCAGAAAGTATGCGCGAATGAGAGCAAAAGCTCTTTGAGTGAGTAGAGGGATACTTGAATGTCCCGTTGTCGCCTTTTTCAGGTAGGCAAGAATCCCCTGGCTTTAGACGTGGGGAGGTTCAAAGCCAGAATTCTCTTACCAGAGTTGATCTCAGCAGGAGATCCAGAACTGGCACTACCTTATTTAGCACAAGAATTATTACCAGATATCTTTGTAGGAATCATGTTATCTGGAGTGTTTGCAGCCACCATGTCTTCCGCAGATTCTCAAATCCTGTGTTGTTCGGCAGCACTGACCCAAGATATTTTTCCTCAGTTTGCTAACTCCTATAAAATAGTTAAGCTCGGAACTCTTACTGTAACAATGATCGTTTTGAGTATTGCCCTAGTAGGAGATAAAAATGTATTTCTGTTGGTTACCTTCTGTTGGTCTGCCTTGGCTTCCGCTTTAGGACCATTACTGATACTACGTGTTTACAAAATACAAGTAAATACATTTACGGCAATATTAATGATGGGTGTTGGTATCGCTACAGCCATGATTTGGAATCTCACACTCGGGTTATCTTCCATAATTTACGAAGTACTACCAGGGATGGCTTCTGGAATTTTTATTTACTGGCTCACTCGCTTTTTTACGTCTAATTCATTATTTTCAATCGGCAAACGCAAGTAAACAGCCTTTTGATATCATGTTCGCTTGATTACTTATCATTAAAACAGGGAACAGTTTGCTTGATTACTTAATAATTAAACCGGAATCACCCCACCTTGGCATAAAAATAAGTGATTTACCGAACATGATATGACTTGCGCTCAATTTTTACCAACCATGGATTTTGTCTGAGATGGGTTTACATTCCCATCTCAGACCTCATTTACTTTTCATGAACTTTTTTAGTTTCTGTCCCAGGCTTAATTAAATTCAGTTCATAGGGACGTTCTGTGTCATCCTCTCCCAAATACTCACCATTTTGAATTTCCAGAATAACTAAGGGAATCTGTCCTGGGTTGTCTACCTTATGCAGAGTAGCTGCGGGAACAAAAGTTGATTCATTTCGATTCAGTAATTTTTCTTCTTCTCCACAAGTTACCTTAGCTACACCGGACACCACAACCCAATGTTCATTACGGTGATAATGGATTTGTGGTTTAATCCCATGTCTAGGATTGATTTCAACACGACTAATTCTATAGCTTTCTCCCTCCTCTATCACCTCTACATTACCCCAGTATCTTGCACCTGAATGGGAAGAGGTTTCATTGATATTTGATTGAATATCATTCTCATTATGAGACATAAATAAATTTCTCCTAACTATCACTATCAATCAGTAATTTAGCAAATTTGACTCTTCAGCAAATAACAAATCTAAAATATTTGTGATTTGGAACTATTGGGACTAAGTTCACCTCGACCCAGTATGTAGAACCATCTTTATGGTAATTAATCAATTCTGTCCTGATTGACAAACCGCCTTGGAGTGCAGTCCGCATTTTATCTCATTCAGGGCGAGAAGTTAGCTCACCCTGGAGAATACGCGGTGTTTTACCAATCACTTCAGCCGCAGTGTAGCCATAATTGACTTTAAACATCGTAGCCAGGGAGGCTGAGGTAAAGCTTGCATAGAGGATTTTCAGAGCTATTCTCAAAAAAAATAATTAAAGCCGATTATTTATTTATCATTCAACATACCCATAAATTACCTCCGAAAAATAACTGATGTTTGCTAACTAAACTAAAACACCTTCAGCAATACACTTATTTATCAATTCTTCAATCCCAGCAACTGGAAATATTTCTGTATGGAGTTTTTCAGCTACTTCTCCAACAGTCATATCATCTAAAAATACCAATTCACCATTTTTCAACATGACTTTTGGCAGCAAAATCCCATCACCCAAATCTTTTCCTGAGAGATGTAAAAGTAAATCATGACCTGTAATTAACCCAGTGACACTAATATTTTGTCCCCAGTAATCACTAAATAAAGCCTGCATATTGACTTCTAAACCCTCAACGGCATTTAAACGTTGTAAAATCGGTTGAAATGCTTTTTCTACAGCATTACCAACTACCCAAGTTAATTTTTTTTGATGATAAAGTTTTTGCGGTAATAATTGTGAGGCTGTAGAGGCAAATTGCTTAATAAATAAACGAATGGAACCCACACCATTATCAATTTGCGGATATTCTTCATATTCGGCTTCGCTGGGTAATTCCTCACCTGCAATCAAAAACCACTCATCGGCTAACCAAGCAAAGGCGGAACCGAATTGTTGACGAAACTGCCCGGATATGCTATTCACTTGAGAAATCACTTCTTGAGCTTTTTCTCTGGTGACGGGGATGAGTTCGTCTTCCTCTGGGCGAAACCGCGTCAAACCCACTGGAACTACTGCTACTGATGCCACAGCAGGTATTTCACCACTATGAAAAGACGCTAAATCTTTGAGGGTTTGTTGCAGGTGTTGACCATCATTTATACCAGGACAAACGACTACTTGGGCGTGAATTTGCAGTCTTCGGTCTTGGAACCATTTAATTTGTTGTAATATTTGTCCGGCGCGCTGATTTTTCAGCAGTCTAATTCTGATTTCGGGTTCGGTCGCATGAACAGAAACAAACAAGGGAGACAGGCGCATTTGTTCAATACGTTCCCATTCTTTTGCTGACAAATTGGTAAGAGTTAAGTAGGAACCATATAAAAAGCTGAGACGGTAATCATCGTCTTTTAAATATAAGGTGGAACGCTTACCTGGTGGCTGCTGGTCAATAAAGCAAAATGGACAATGGTTATTACATTGAATTAATCCATCAAATAGGGCAGTTTCAAATTCTAGCCCCAGGTCTTCGTCGTAATCTTTTTCTATTTCAATGTGATGAGTTTTACCAGATGCGTCTAAAACTTCTAGTTCGAGAACTTGATCAGCACATAAAAATTGATAATCAATTAAATCACGGGGTTGTGTGCCATTGATAGCAACGATCGCATCCCCCGCGTCAAAGCCAATTTCTGCGGCGATGGAATCGGGTAATACTCTGGTGATTTGGGCAGGACGGATGGTAGACATGATTAGGGATGGAGAATTTTAGATTTTAGATTTTAAATTTTGGATTGAACTGCAATCTAAAATCGCAAATCCAAAATCCAAAATTGATTGACTATTAACTATTTTTCAACAGTCCGGCGCTGATTGCACCTAAGATGACTACACCAAAGGCTAGGCGATACCAAATAAATACCCAGGTGCTTTGGGTTTTGAGAAATTGTATTAATCCAGCGATCGCTATATATGAGAATATCCCAGATGAAATTGTCCCGACAACCATAGGAACCATACCGACATTACCTACGCCTACTTCTAAAAAATCTTTTAACTCGACTAATCCGGCGAGGGTGATGGCGGGAATTCCCAGCAAAAACGAAAATCTCGCGGCTGTTTCTCGTTCTAAGTTCATAAATAGCCCCCCTGTGATGGTGGAACCGGAACGAGATACCCCAGGGATTAATGCTAAAGCTTGAGCTAAACCCATCAATAGCCCATCTTTCATGCTTAAATGCTCAAAGTCACGTTGACGTTTGCCGAATTTTTCTGCTATTCCCAATAACAGCGACATTAATATCGAGGCTATGGCGATCGCTATGAGGCTTCTCAAGGGTGAATTATCGTAGTCTGGGATAAATCTTTTAATTAACAGTCCAAAGACAAGAATCGGAATTGTTCCCAAGATAATTCCCAGAAATAGCTGCAAGTCTTGGCTTTCGTAATCTTTAAGAGCGATCGCTTTTGTTGTTCCTTTGATAATTTGCGTCATGTCACCCCAGAAATACCACAGCACGGCGACAATACTACCAAGCTGAATAATTGCAGTAAACGCTACTCCCGGATCGCCCCAACCCAACGCTACAGGCACAACTTTTAAATGTGCTGAACTACTAATGGGGAGAAATTCCGTCATTCCCTGCACAAAGCCTAAAAAAATGGCTTGCAAGATGTTCATTTGTTGCTGTACCCCGTCTAATGCGGGGTTAGCTTGGGTACTTAAAACCTTTGTCGGAAAGGCCGCAACTGAGAACATGGCAGATGCTGCACTTAAGAGCATGAACCATTGACGTTTTGATATAGCCATTTAATTTACCTCTGATAGCGAAGCCGATAGCGTTCGCTTTGATTACAACCAATTACACAAACAGCTATCTGGGTAACTGTCCAGGAAAAAGTCATTAGTCATTAGTCATTAGTCATTGGTCATTTGTCATTGGGAAGTTACCGTCTTCTCCCCCCTGCTCCCTGCTCCCTGCCCCCCTGCCTCTTCTCCCTACTCCCTACTCCCCACTCCCCACTCCCCAATCTAGGCAAAATCTCGGTACAATAAAAATGCCCTGGGGGGGGATTTTAAGTGTGATATCTTAAATAAGATAAAGTTTAGTAACAAATATTAAAAACGTTGATTAATAATACCTTGTCTTCTTACACAACTTCTAGCACTCCTATGAATACTGATTTACCCGCAACTGAATTTGGGCAAAAGAGCATCAGGGAGTTAGAATCTACACTCGCCTTCTCGCCTTCTATCCCCATATCTACGGCTGTACGAGAAACTTGGTTAGTGTTGGCTGCGGCTGTGTTTTTGGTATCAGTACCAGTATTTATAGAAGCACCATTAGTGCGATCGCTGCCAGTTGTGAGCGTAGCAATCACAGGATTTTGGGTATGGCTGAGTTTGACATTAATGTCAAGTCCTAAAACTTATCTATGGGGAGATTTGCTCTTCGGCTTTAGCTGGAGTTGGTTAGCCGGAGCGATTTACTGGGGTTGGCTACGTTGGGAACCTTTATGGCATTTACCAATAGAGTCTATTGCGTTACCATTTGCTTGTTGGTGTCTGCTCAAAAATTGGGGTAAAGTTGGTAACTGGTTTTATTTAGGTTCTTTACTCGGTACAGTTTTGACTGATGTGTATTTTTATCTAGTAGACTTGATGCCCTATTGGCGACAAATTATGCAAGTCGAACCGAATAGAGTGCCTTCAATATTACAAAGTGCTTTAATCCAAGTACAAACGCCTTGGGGACAAGGTTGGGCAGTCATGTTGGCTCTAGCGTTGTTCACAGCAGGAGTTTTACCTTTACGTACAAAACAAACACATTGGTACGCCTTTAGTGGAGCAGTGTTAAGTACAATTTTAGTAGATAGCCTATTCTTAATAGCTGCAAATGCTGCCTAAAAATTTTATCCAGGCAAGTATGGTAGTAAAAATTACATAAAGAATAGTTTATCTATCCTAGCTATGTAGATAATTGTGTCTTGAGACATAACTTTTTGTAAAAAAAATAGCAAACCCAGTAGCAGCAAATATTGCGGGTATTAAACGCTGTATATTAGTTTTTGATGACTGCTGTGTGTTGACGAAGCCAGAAGCTCTCAAACCCAGGTGAAAGAGCCAGGATGTAGATAAACTCAAGGTGTCTATTCTCAGGCTAGAACCAAATAGAAGCTGACAGTATTGATGTGGTTGACTTCATAGGTCTGAATTTAGCTGAGAGTTGATAGCATTTGGCTTAACGTCGTTATTTTAGTTTGATGGAAAGAGGGAGAAAAATTGTGAAAACATTGCTGCGTTTATTAACAGTATTTAGCTTGTTGCTTGGTAGTTGGGGATGGCTGGGAACAACTCAGATCGCCACTGCGGCCAATATCAACAGTTTTGCTTTTAGGCAAGTTCCAGTTTTGGCAATTGAGAGGCAGAATAGAGCTGATGCTAAGTTAGGGACAGCATTTGGTCAAAAACTTGATTTGAATAATACTAACGTCCGAGCTTTTCAACAGTTTCCAGGGATGTACCCTACCCTAGCTAAGAAAATTGTGATCAATGCTCCTTACAAGAATGTCGAGGATGTCTTGGATATTCCGGGATTGAGCGATCGCCAAAAACAACTTTTGCAAGCCAACTTAGATAACTTCGCTGTCACCGAACGAGAAGTTATCTTCAACGCCGGAGATGATCGCTTTAACAACGGTATCTACAGATAACTGTATTGGCAGTTTATGTGATTAAACATACCAAAATCAGCCCACTTCCCATAGTAGGGAGTGGCGCTTTTTCTCAAAATATAGACGAAGAAGGTAAGGGTGACTCTACTTACCCTCCCGTAAACCCCCGCCCCCTGCTACCCAAATCTCACCTTGCTTCAAATAGATATTCCTAGCGAATTTGATGTTTTAGTAGTCGGTGCTGGCGCTGCTGGACTGTACACAGCATTGTGTCTACCAGAGAACTTGCGAGTCGGCTTGATTACCAAAGAAACTGTTACCCTATCTGCCAGTGATTGGGCGCAAGGAGGGATTGCGGCGGCCATCGCCCCGGAAGATTCGCCTTCACTGCACATTGAGGATACATTGCACGCAGGTGCGGGTTTGTGCGATCGCCCAGCCGTAGAATTCCTCGCCCAAGAAGCCCCTCGGTGTATTCAATCCTTGGTTAACTTGGGAGTAGCTTTTGACCGTCACGGTCAAGCTTTAGCTTTAACTTTAGAAGCAGCCCATTCTCGTCATCGCGTTCTTCATACTGCCGATACTACAGGTAGGGAAGTCACCACTACCCTGACAGCACAAGTATTGCGCCGCCAAAACATTCAAGTCATCCAGCAAGCTTTAGCTTTGAATTTGTGGCTAGAACCCCAAACCAAGAAATGTCAGGGAATTAGCCTATTTCATCAAGGTAAAATCACATGGGTAAGAGCCAGTGCTGTGGTTTTAGCAACCGGTGGCGGTGGTCAGGTATTTGCCCAAACCACTAATCCAGCCGTCAGTACAGGAGATGGGGTGGCGATCGCCTATCGCGCCGGGGCTATTCTCCGGGATTTGGAATTTGTGCAATTTCATCCCACGTCCCTGACTAAACCCGGTGCAGACCATTTTCTGATTAGTGAAGCTGTACGCGGCGAAGGCGCACACCTTGTGGATGACACAGGGCGGCGTTTTGCCTTTGACTATCATCCTGCGGGTGAACTAGCGCCCAGAGATGTAGTCAGTAGAGCTATTTTCAGCCATCTACAACAGACCGCCGTCGATCTAGCCACTGCCCATGTTTGGTTAGATATGCGCCCCATACCCCCGGAAAAGATTCGTCATCGCTTTCCTAATATCGTCAAAGTTTGTCAACATTGGGGTATTGATGTCTTCCATGAACCCATTCCTGTAGCCCCTGCGGCACATTACTGGATGGGTGGTATTGTAGCTGATTTGATGAATCGCACGAACATTCCCGGTTTGTACGCAGTGGGAGAAACCGCCAGCACTGGAGTACATGGGGCTAATCGTTTGGCGAGTAACTCTCTGCTCGAATGTATTGTGTTTGGAGCGCAGATGGCGAAGATTGATTTGGCAGATACTACACTATCCTCAGCAGTCCCAATATTGCCATTACGAGAATTTAGGGCGAATGTCAGTGAATGGCAAAGCCAAAAAACACAGATAGAAATACTTAGAGAGAAGTTACCGCGTTTGGTTTGGCAAAGTGCGGGGATTTGTCGAGAACAGTCAAGTTTAGAAACTGCGATCGCTACAGTGGAATCTTGGCAACAAGATTTTGCTGCTTTACCTTTGAGTCAATTCTTACTGTCTTTAAATCCCAACGAACCCGTTAATTTCGACATCCCAGATGTGGAACGACAATTACGACTTTGGGCAGAAAGCCGTAATTTACTAGATGTCGCCCATCTAATTCTCAAAAGTGCCGCCTTTAGAACTGAAAGCCGTGGCGGACACTACCGCCTAGACTATCCTCAACCAGACCCCGATTGGCAAGTTCATACCTTGGTACAAAAACACCAATGGCAGAAATCTCGGATCTTGAAAAATTAGACATTTTTTCTTGACAATCTCCGTGGTTCAGTCCGGAGATTGTCAGCAATTATCGGAAATACTTGAAATTCTTAGGGCCTGTATAACCAGAAATTCTGGCTAATTGCTCAAGATTTTGAACTCCGCTATAGGTTTGACCATTAATAATCCAACTGGGGAAGCCGGTGATTTTCGCTGCTTGACACACTTCTGGTTGACCTTTAGGGCTATCAGCAGCACATTCCACGATAATCTGCTTCTTTTGAAGAATTTTGTAAGCTTCTTTACCAAAGAGTTGTTTTTGCTCGTGGCAATGAGGACACCAATAGGCAACATATTCCTTAGCATCTACAGTCCCCAGATGGCGTGCTAGTTCAATTTCTGCCTCACCAGAGGTAGTGGTGATTTCCCAACCAAAAGCTGGATCAGGATTTACTTGAGGAGTAAAGCTAATTCTTTGAGGTTCTCCAGGAGTTGCATCTGATGTCACACCAGATGTATTCACGCCAGCATAGACACCTAAAGTCCCAATCAGCGTTACCATGCCCACAATAATCGCGGCAAAGAAAATTTGCCCTATATCCTCCCAAGCACGACCGATAATCGTCAAGACTAAAAGACTCACAGAGAATAAAGCCGAAGCAATACAGTAATAACAGACGGCTTGGATTTGGAATGCCAGTAAGTACATTAAATACCCACTGAAAACCGACATAGCGATCGCTCCTACCAACAGCAACCACCAAGTTAAGTTTTCCAGTTGTTTCTGGCTATTTTTATCATCTGGTTTCCATGCTAGGGGAGCAAAAGCCAAAATCACCATACTCACATAAGCCAAAAGCCCAAATAAAGCTAAGGGAACCGACCCACCAAAGATGGGTATGGTTGCCCAAGGGCTGGAAAGTACATCATTACAGCCTTTGGCACCTGCTTCGGCTACACAAGCGGCAGTGCCTCCTGTGAGCTTTTCTATGGCGATATAACCTGTAGTTAAGGCACCAAGTCCAGCGATCGCCCCAATCAATGGACGCGACCATTTATGAATCCAAGGAGTAGTACGGCGGCGAATCATAAACTGCTATTGGTCATTGGTTATTGGTCATTAGTCATTGGTCAATCAATTTGGGATTTTGGATTGGCGATTTTAGATTGCAGTTCAATCCAAAATCTAAAATCTAAAATCTAAAATTCTCCAGTCTCCTAATAATGTAATTTCATTGGCCCAGAAATAGACGGAATTTCACCAGGAGAATCCCAACGACTATGGGCAGCTTCTACAAATTGACTGACGCGAATCGGGTCAATTGGTTGCTCGATGCGACCGTGACGCTTGAGGGAACTGGAAACAATTACACCATTTGCTGCCTGCATCAGTGTAGCAATATTTTCCCAGTTGGCTCCACTACCTATGAAAACAGGAGTTTCATTTGCTGCACCACAAGCTAGTTCCAAGTCTTCTTGATTAGGAGGGCTACCGGTAGCCCAGCCAGACAAAATTACGGCATCTGCTAAACCTCTTTCAATTGTGTCTTTCACGGCAACTGTGAGATTCGGGGAACCTAATGGACGGGCGTGTTTCACCAACACATCAGCGAGAATTTTGACATCGCTGCCCAATTCTCGCCGATAACGGAGTAATTGATGCGCTTCACCTTCAATTAATCCTTGGTCAGTGGCCATTACTCCTGTCAATACATTCACCCGAATGAATTGGGCTTGGGTGCTGTAGGCGATCGCCATTGCACTTTTGCCATCATTCCGTAAAACATTTAAGCCTATGGGCAGTGCCACCAAATTTTGGATGCGTTGTACCACCACAGTCATGGCACTCACAACTGCTGGATCAACTTGGTTTTTGGCAAAGGGCGCGTCAAAAAAGTTTTCCACAATAATGCCGTCTACCCCGCCACTGGCTAGGGCGGCTGCTTCTTGTTCCGCACGGTTAATTACCGCTTTGAGATTACCTCCCCAACGGGGCGAGGTGGGCAGTGGTAGTAGATGAACCACGCCAATAATCGGTGTTCGAGTTTTAAATAGCTGATATAAGTCCACGTCTTTAATCCGCTTTGCGGGGTCTAGTGTCCACCAGTCGAGAGTCTAGAATTTGTTTGACTATTGACTATTGAACGCCAGTCACCTCAAGTCAACCGAACCTGCTGATGATGCTGGCTCCTGTTGACTTTTAACTAACTAGTCAAATGTGTTTTAAGTTGGTTGTCTTACTACCTCTTCCCTAGGATGGAAATTATCGTAAAACCTCCCCTAAGATATGTTAAGATAAAACTAGGCTAGAAGAGGAGTTTGCCACTCACAAGACGCAAGGCAGCTTTCCCCGGTTTAGGCACCTCGTCCACGCATAGTCGTCGGACAAGCTTGAGCATCAGGGCAGCATTATTGCTTCATTAGGCGTGGTTTCGTACTCCTGGGTCGAAATAAACGACGCAGAGAGCGCGGTTTCCCTGAGGGTAGCGACTTCTCACAACCAGCCCTTTGGGCGGCTTCCCGACGGGTAAATTAACAACACACACGCTGCGGTAATGAAAAATACCACCAGAAAACTTGTTAAAAAAAATACAGGTGTCAATTGTACTCAAAGACACTCACCTTACCCTGGGACATAGACTAAATAGTACAAATATCATAACATGGCCGGAAACTATCCATGTCATATATCGGCAGGTAGTAGCTGGCAGTTAAAACCTGTTATTCTAGCCCTTGACTGTGTAAAGGTGTGTATCACAAGAAGCGAAATCATCGCTGCTTGCGTATCTGACTACAAAAAACAGAAAATGTTTTCAAAATATGGGTGAAAAGCCAACGATTGCAGTTTCGCACCTGGGTTGCGAAAAAAATCGAATTGATACAGAGCATATGCTAGGACTGCTTGTAGAAGCAGGCTATAGTGTAGATACAAATGAAGAGTTAGCCGATTACGTTATAGTTAATACTTGTAGTTTTATAGAAGCAGCAAGACAGGAGTCTGTCAGAACTTTAGTAGAACTGGCAGAAGCCAACAAGAAAGTCGTGATCACTGGCTGTATGGCACAGCACTTCCAAGAACAATTATTGGAAGAATTGCCAGAAGCGGTGGCACTGGTAGGCACTGGTGATTATCACAAAATTGTTAATGTAATTGAGCGTGTAGAACAAGGCGAGCAGGTAAAAGAGGTTAGTCTAGAACCAACCTACATCGCTGATGAAACTACACCGCGTTATCGCACTACAACCGAAGGCGTTGCCTATCTGCGGGTAGCCGAAGGATGTGATTATCGTTGTGCATTTTGTATTATTCCCTATCTCAGAGGGAACCAGCGATCGCGTACTATTGAATCTATAGTTGCTGAAGCGGAGCAGTTAGCTAGCCAAGGGGTGCAGGAAATTATCTTAATTTCCCAAATCACCACCAATTACGGGTTAGACATCTATGGAAAGCCAAAGTTAGCCGAATTACTTCGCGCTTTGGGTAAAGTAGATGTACCGTGGATCAGAATGCATTATGCATATCCCACCGGGTTAACCCCAGATGTGATAGAGGCAATCCAAGAAACCCACAACGTCTTACCATATCTAGATTTGCCCCTTCAACATTCTCATCCAGATATTCTTCGCTCAATGAATCGTCCCTGGCAAGGACGGGTAAATGATGGGATTATTGAACGCATCAAAGCAGCCCTACCAAATGCGGTACTCAGGACAACATTTATAGTTGGTTTCCCCGGAGAAACCGCAGAGCATTTTGAGCATCTAAGAGAATTCGTCCAGAGGCACGAATTTGACCATGTTGGTGTATTCACCTTTTCACCCGAAGAAGGAACGCCCGCTTACAAGCTAGCCAATCAGTTACCCCAATCCGTAATGGATGAGCGGTGGCATAAATTAATGGCGCTTCAAGAGCCGATAGCGGGTAAAAAAAATCAACAGGAAATCGGCAAAATTGTTGAAGTCCTGATTGAGCAAGAAAACCCTGAAACTGGAAAGCTCATAGGTCGCTCAGGTAGGTTTTCCCCAGAAGTCGATGGTCAGATTTATGTCGATGGGGAAGCAAAATTAGGAACCATCGTACCAGTAGCGATCCATAGCGCTGATACATACGACCTCTACGGTCAAGTTGTCAATAGTTACCAAAAGTAGAGGCCGCAGGGTGAGTCCAGCACTGCGTAAAAGCAGGTTTTGGACAGAAGAGAAGTCATGTCTTGCCCAAAGGGCATCGCTGACCCTCTTTCCTCACTATCGCGTGTCTAGAACACGCCACGCTAACGCTAATCGCGTAGCACCCTCTGACAAATGAGGGTTTCACACACTTACTTTAAATCTGGCCACTGAATGCAACTGCTGTATCTGAGCAAATGCCGTCAGATTTAAAAATTACCAACCAAAAAACAAAATCTAGGAGAATTAATGACTCTTTCCTTTCAAGAATTAGGTCTTTCACAAAAGCGTGTTGAGCAATTAGAAAACATCGGCTTTACCACACCTACAAATATTCAAACTCAAGCCATTCCCCAACTGCTAGCAGGTAGGGATGTCGTGGGTCAATCTCAAACCGGAACAGGCAAAACAGCAGCATTTTCCCTGCCAATCTTAGAACAGCTAGATGTTAATCACAAAGCTGTACAAGCCTTGGTACTAGCCCCAACCCGTGAGTTAGCAATTCAAGTTCACGATGCTATCAACCAATTTGTCGGCGACGAAGGATTGCGGATTCTGGCAATTTATGGCGGTCAATCAATTGAACGCCAAATGATGCAACTCAAACGTGGTGTTCACATGGTTGTGGGTACACCAGGGCGGATGATCGACTTACTAGATCGGGGCTGTTTGAAGCTCGATCAAGTTAAGTGGTTTGTCTTGGATGAAGCTGATGAAATGTTGAGCATGGGCTTTATTGATGACGTGATTAAAATCCTGTCTCAAGCCCCGAAAGAACGCCAAACAGCTTTATTCTCGGCGACCATGCCACCATCGATTCGCATGATTGTCAACAAATTCTTGCGAAACCCGGCTACAGTCACCGTTGAGCAGCCAAAAGCTTCACCCAACAAAATCAATCAAGTAGCTTATCTCATCCCTCGTCATTGGACAAAAGCCAAAGCATTGCAGCCGATTCTGGAAATGGAAGATCCAGAAACAGCTTTAATCTTTGTGCGTACCAGACGGACAGCCGCAGAACTGACAAATCTACTGCAAGGAGCAGGTCATAGTGTGGATGAATACCACGGCGACTTGTCTCAACAGGCGCGGGAGCGATTATTGACCCGATTCCGGAATCGTCAAGTGCGCTGGGTAGTAGCAACTGATATTGCGGCACGGGGGTTAGATGTCGATCTACTATCCCATGTAATTAACTTCGACTTGCCAGATAGCGCCGAAACCTATGTTCACCGTATTGGTCGGACTGGGCGCGCGGGTAAAGAAGGTACAGCAATTTCGTTAGTACAGCCCTTTGAACGCCGCAAACAGCAGGCATTTGAGCGCCATAATCGCCAAAATTGGCAATTGCTGTCGATTCCGACACGGGCGCAGATTGAAGCGCGACATATCCAAAAATTGCAAGAACAAGTTAAAGAAGCCTTGACTGGTGAACGTCTAGCTTCATTCTTGCCCATAGTCAGCGAATTGATTGAAGAATATGATGCTCATGCGATCGCCGCAGCTGCATTACAAATCGCTTATGATCAAACCCGTCCCGCTTGGTTGCAATCAGGCGTAGATCCCCAAGATGATGCACCTTCCACCAAGCCCAAATTGGCCAAGCGTCGTGGTGGTGAATCTTCTAACGATAGAAACCGTTCCTGGAACAAACCAGACAGCAATGGTGGTAGTCCCAAGCCCAAACTACGGACAAATACCAATAATCGCCGCGACACTTCTGTGTCATCTTCAAATGCTGGTAGAGAATAAGTTTCTGAGTCATTAGTCATTAGTCATTAGTTATTAGTTATTACTAGCTACTAAAGACTTATGACTAATAGCTGTTAATTAAGCCAAGGACGACTGACTTGTTCTAGTTGCGCGATTTCATCGGTGTTTAATCTCCAGCCCAAAGCGCCTGCATTTTGTTTTACGTGCTGGGCAGTTTTGACCCCAGCAATAGGAATCACATTTCCTTGAGATATTAACCAATTGAGGGCTACTTGGGCAGGAGTGCGATCATATTTTTCTCCCAAAGTGTTGAGTAAAGAAATTACAGGGGCAATTTTTTGTAACCCTTCTTTACCAAATCGTGGGTCTATCTTCCGCGCACCACCGGGGGTTTCAGCCCTATCTGGTGTATATTTACCAGTGAGTAATCCCTGAGCTAAGGGACTATATGCCAAGATAGTTACACCCAACTCACGAGCAGTAGCTAAAATCCCGTTAGTTTCTATTTGACGCGTGAGCAACGAATAGCGGACTTGGTTTACAGCTAAAGGGACTCCACGCGCAGCTAAAATTTGCTGCGCCTCTCGCATTTGAGTAGCTGAATAATTACTCACCCCGACTGAGCCAATTCTACCCTGCTTCACTTCATCTGCTAGGGTATTCATCAAAGTTTCTTGACTTAAAAAGAAAGCGAACGGCCAATGGACTTGATACAGTTCAACTCGCGCTACTTGTAGGCGTTTGAGACTGTCTGTTAACGCATCCGAGACAGATTGACCTGTAAATCGCCAAGGTAAAGGGCCAAATTTCGTCGCCATTTGCACAGGTTGTTGGGCTTTTTGCATGAATTGCCCTAATAACTCTTCTGACAGTCCCAAACCATAAATTTCCGCAGTATCAAAGAAATTTATCCCAGCTTCTAATGCGGCTGTAAAAGCTGCCTCTAACTGTTCTGGACCATAGCCATCGCCATAATTCCAAAAGAGTTTATCGCCCCAAGCCCAAGTACCAATGCAAAGGGGTGTAACACTGGGGCCATTTTGTCCTAATGTGATATTTTCCACGTGGCAATATGTATTTTATTTACATTTCTTTACCTTTATAGTTTATCGTTACAAATAAAAGTGAGGACAGGATTTAATTAAAGAGCAAGTCCTAAGTTGACAATTTCATAGACAAAACTATACTTATATTGACAAAAATCAATATATATTTTAGGAAAAAATCAACTACTTGATATATAATACGGTGATATCAAGTATTGAATTGAGACTATTGCCGACGCGAAAACCAAGCAATGATGGTGGTAGTCTTTTTCAGAAACTTAATTGGAACACAATCGCGTCTGGCTAAGGCGTGAAAGTCTACTGAGGGATAACTGCTCCCATGCTCCCGTTGAAGTAGAAAGTAAAGTCTAGTTTTGTCTAGGTTTTATATAGCAGAGTCTAGATTTTGGAAATCATCCGAAAAAGTAGCTATGGCAAGCGGTGATATATTTGATACCCAAACAAAATCCTTAACTGTGCCAAGGGTTAACCTGATTACTATGTTCCGGTTGGGCTTATTTCAAATGGGACTGAGCATGATGTCTATCTTGATTCTGGGTGTACTCAACAGAGTCATGATTCAAGAAATAGCAATTCCAGCAATATTGGTGTCCCTAGTGTTGGCGTTACCTGCATTTGTTTCCCCGGCTCGGATTTGGTTTGGTCAAATGTCAGACCTCAAACCGATGTGGGGTTACAATCGTACAGTTTACGTTTGGGTGGGCGCAGCAGTATTTGCGATCGCCTCATTTTTAGCAATACAAATACTTTGGCAATTAAATCTAGCAGCTAACAGCACAGATGGCTGGGTATGGACAACCCAAACCATCGGCTGGACAGCATTACTATCTTTAGTTTTCGCCATATATGGTTTAGCAATTTGTGCCAGTGGTACTGCCTTTGCGGCTTTATTAGTGGATATCTCCCAAGAAGATAACCGTTCTAAAATTGTTGGCGTTGTTTGGTCAATGCTAATGGTGGGGATTATTGTGGGAGCGATCATTAGTTCCAGTTTGCTCAGACAATTAACCCCAGAAGCACCCATAGAAAGTTTACAATCAGCTATTAATAGATTATTTTTTATCGTTCCGGCTATTGTCTTTGGGCTGGCGATCATCGCTACATTCGGCGTAGAAAAAAAATATTCCCAATATTCCCGCCGTTCTACCACTGAGAATCGAGACGACAGCGTTGGACTGGGTAGAGCTTGGAAAATTTTGACAGCTAGTCGCCAAACAGGTTTATTTTTCGCATTTTTGCTGGTAATGACTATCAGCTTATTTATGCAAGACCCTGTTTTAGAACCCTATGCGGGTCAGGTATTTGGTATGCCTTTGGCAGAAAGCACCAGATTGAATATTTTTTACGGTTTTGGTATCTTGATAGCCTATGGTGTCACAGGTTTTTTCATTGTGCCGCGTTTGGGTAAACGCAGAACTGCACGCTTAGGCTGTGTATTAGTAGCAATCTGTGCATTATTACTGGGTATGTCAGGATTTACAGCGAATGTAGCTTTTCTGAAATTTAGCTTGTTTTTGTTTGGTTTAGCTACTGGTTTCTTAACTACCGCAGCCGTTAGTTTAATGTTGGATCTGACAGCAGCTGAAGCCGCAGGTACTTTTATTGGGGCTTGGGGATTAGCTCAGTCTGTGTCTAGGGGAATTGCCGTACTCATAGGCGGTACGATATTAGATATTGGTCGTAATTTGCTACCGAGTTTAGAGTTAGCTTATGGCATGGTATTCTTTCTAGAAGCTTTGGGGATGGTTGTTTCGATTTGGTTTCTCAACCGAGTCAATGTCAAAGAATTTCAAACTAGTGCCAAACAAGCGATCGCATCTGTTCTCGAAAGTGATTTAGACTAATTTCTTGGCTCAGAAGCATCTTTGCGAGAGAATTAATTAATGAATGATTTTTGGACAACAATTCTCGACTTTGCCGAAACCACCACTACCAGAGTGGGAAAGCAACTGATGCAAGATTTTGGTAAAGTCCAGGCTTCTCAAAAAGCTGACGGTAGTTTAGTCACGCGAGCCGATAAATGGGCTGATCAGGAAATTCAAGATGCGATCGCCTCTCGTTTTTCTGGTTATGGTATTTTGAGCGAAGAAAGCGACAAAGTATTTCCGGGTACAGAGTGGTGCTGGGTAATCGACCCTCTCGATGGTACTACCAACTTTACTAGAGGTCTTCCCATCTGGTCAATTTCGATGGGATTACTGTATAAAGGCACGCCTATTTTTGGTTATGTTTACGTACCACCACTGAGTCAAGCTTTTCATGGTTTCTGGGCGGGTGACTCTGGTTTAACAACACCCTCCGGCGCATTTCTCAACCATCACCCCATCCATAGCAGTAATGATGCTGTGAGTAAAAATCACTTTTTTAACCTCTGTTCCCGCAGCACTTCCGTGATTCAAACAGACTTTCCTTGCAAAATTCGGATGCTGGGTGTAGCAAGCTATAATTTTCTCACAGTTGCGACTGGAGCGACACTAGGCGGTATTGAAGCCACACCAAAGGTTTGGGACATCGCCGGGGCTTGGGTGATTGTTCAAGCTGCTGGTGGTAGTTGGACATCTCTCAAGGATCAGCCATTTCCTTTATCTACAGGGGAAGATTATAGCGATCGCTCTTTTCCCACCCTGGTTGTCAGTAGCCCGGAAATATTACCAGTATTTACGCCATTTCTCAAACATTTAAATCTTTGAAATAAAGCAACCGTGGTTTTACTTAATTCACAACTATACTTATGTAACTAAAATCGCACATTTCTGCATTTCTTTCTTCCTTTGCGCCTACCCTTCGGGAACGGCTTCCCTTCGGGACGCTGCGCGAACGCCGAATGCGGCTTTGCGTGTTAGCGTAGCGGGGCGTAGCCCGATATAAAGATGTGGTTCATTTAGTTGAAAATCGCTGTAAGGGACTTCAAAAAAATAAATTATCCAGATAAAGGAACCACAGAGGCGCAGAGGACACAGAGTTATGAGACTTTGAGAGATTTTTTAGATTAGATGATTGAGTGTTTTTTATTTGGAAGTCCCTAAAAGTCAATAAACTGTTTCATCTTCTTTACGCCATGCTGGATCTACCATACAAATAAATACCAAAGGTTCGCTACCAGAATTACGAATAAATTGCCGTGTATTGGGGGGAATATACACCGCGTCTCCTGGTTCAACTATCTGAGTTTCATCATCAATATGCATTTCTCCTTGACCATTCAGAATATAATAAACTTCTGAAGTGGTTAGTGAGTGGGGTTGAGAAGTTTTCCCCACTGGTAAAGTTGCGTGAGCCAAACTATAGCGTAATGCCAGGGGCTGTTTATCGGGATGTAGTAGTTCCCGTAGAATGGTATTATCTCCAGCAATAAATTCTTGACAGTCGTTAAGCTTTTGAACTAGCATCAGTCAATTTTTGATTTTAAGTTTTCAAGTTCCCTTTCTAGTAGAGCATAGGATTGGTCTTTGGTTGATAGTCGCAACAATCAATAGCCTCTTCTGTACTGGCAGTGGATGGGTGTACAGTGCATTTTAAACGGTAATTGTCGGTAAAAAATTGGCAATTAGGGCAGGGAATTTGATGCATTTGTTTGGCTGTGGTGACACCATCTCGAACTGCTGTCCAAAGACTTGAAGCAAAGAGAATAATTACAGTCCAAGCAGCAACAAAGCAAATAGGGACTAATAAGGGTTGAATTCCCCCAATGAGAAAATTTGTCAATTCTAACATGGTAAGTCCTGAGAAAAATTCAGAGTTAGAAGTATTTTAACTCCTAACTCCTCATTCTTTACTTCTGACTACAGAGGTATAAATTTGGTGTAGGAGAAAAGTTTGCTCCCCTTGACCAATGACCATTAAACGCCAGCATGACCGAGGGCTATACCAGCTACGAGCATTCCTAAGACTAGGAAGGGTTGAGCGCTGGCTTGATATTTGACATCATTTTTCAGGGGGTCACGCAGGAAATACATATCCTGGAAGGTGATTTGGGGGATGATTAATAGCAGCAAAATTGCGGCATACAAGTTTTCGTGAATAGTGATCAGATAAACTGCAATCACAGCTTGAAATACATCAATCATGGCTGCACAAACCCAAGCTGCTCTGGTGACACCAAACATCACAGGTAATGATTTTAATCCGAACTGGCGATCGCCTTCAACACTCTTAAAATCATTCACAATGGCAATACCCAAACCAGCCAAACTATAAACCACAGTAATCACCACAATTTTCCAATTCAGTTCGCCAAACAAAGCATGACCAGTACACCAAGGAAAAGCCATATAGCTCGCACCAAGAGCATAACCGCCTAACCAACCGTTTTGTTTCAGCTTTAATGGGGGCGCAGAATAAATATAGGCAATAAAGGAACCCAGAATAGCTATAGTTGTGATTGTGGGATATTCATTACCCGCCCAAACATCCAGTGCAACAGCCAGAGCATTTCCCGAAATTAACAATACCCAAATTTGTGTAATGACTTGAGGTAAAGGAATTGCACCAGAAGGAATGGGACGGTAAGGTTCATTCACCGCATCAATTTCACGGTCATAATATTCATTTAAAGTTTGGGTATAACCTGCGAGTAAAGGCCCTGAAAGCAACATACAAGCTGCCGACATCAACACATTTTCTAGTGTCCAAGTATAGTTACCCGAAGAAGCCGCACCACAGACTACACCCCAAATCAGGGGAATCCAGGTGATAGGTTTCATCAGTTGTAGGCGAATTTTCCAGATGGATTTTTCCCCTGGTGCTGCCCCTTTCATGCCTAATAACTGCCGAGCCTTGGCGCTGCGATCGGCAACTGCTGTAATTTCCTCGTTAGGTTTAACTGAATCTATAGCCTCTACCGGCTGAGAATTAGGGTTAATAGGGGTTGATTCTGACATAACACTATGAGTAGGAAGAGGGAGTAGGGAGTGGGGAATAGAGGCAAGGTGCAGGTGAGAAATTTGTTCTTGCCTAATACCCAATCTGTAGGGTGGGTTAGGCGGCTATAAAACCTTTGAGCATGAAAAAATTTCTTTCCGCCGTAACCCACCGAAAGTCCTTAAAAAGAAATTATCAAATAATTATTTTGAAATTTGGCTCCAGTAACTTGTCTGCCAGTGAGTGCTGGGGGTAAGAAGAGATTACGCCGTTGATCTCCGGCTTCTACAGTGACTTCTGGCCCGTACTGCGTCAGTTTGACTTGCTTTTTGTCAAAACTTGGCAAGAATAAGCGGACTTGACGATTGTGGATGTCAATCTCTATGGGTTTGGGAGCCTGTCGTGCTTGTTCAACAAAGTTGGGTAGAGCATCTATCAAAGGTTGCCATTCACCTGTGGGAGCATCGGGAACAACGCTCACAGTCAGAGGTGCAAATTCTTCTGACAGGTTGACCTTTGGCTCAGGTGAGACCAAAATCACACCACCAACGGTTAAACCGATTTGTTGAGCGCTACCCCACAAATAACGAGAACTAGCGACTTCTAGGGGGTCTGGTGTACTCACTAAGAAGGCCGCAACGCGATGAGGATCTGCAAGGGCGGCTTTTCCTTTATCTAAAAAACCATTCACTTGGTTGGTGGGGAGAGCAAAATTATCTGCTGTCCAGTTGACATTAAAAAAGCTGCTAATTAGCGGCTGAATTAAAGGCGATTCCGCAATAGTCTTTCCCAAATCTGAGTTGACAAATAATTGCTGAAATCGCCGCACATACCAACTCAGAGATTCTGGCATCCCTAACATTCGCAGGGTGAAGGAATCACCTGTGCCATCGTAGATAATCGCGTCATATTTGCCACTGGCATCATATTCGCGGATCGCATTCAAGGCCAGGGCGCTGTCCATCCCTGGTAATACTACCAGTTCTTGACCATAAACATCTTTGAAGATGGGCGTGCGGAGGTATTGCGCCTCCAGTTTTTTCACTTCTTCCCAGTTGCGTTCTAGCAATACAGATGATTGAAACTGCACAACTTGTAAATTGGGAGCAATTTCCTGGGGGTCAGCAGTCAGGGTCTGATCCAGTAAAATGGGTAAAACTGGTTCTGCCAAACCTGCGAGAAGTACACGCTTGCCTTGGCTTGCCAATAACTTGGCGGCAGCGATCGCAATTTTAGTCCGCGCTACACCGCCTTTGCCCAAAAATGTCAATATCAGGGACATTACTTGATTCCTATATTCACCGCCATTCTATTCCACTCCAACTTAGCACTAGGCAAATACTCTTAGCTTCCGCGTGGAGTTTTATCTATTACACAAGTTTGATTTCATCTTCAAAAAACCAAGTGGAAGAATTATCGTCAAACAGCACCACTACACCGATTCCACAGCCATCGGTGACTTTGTAGCCTTGAATGATGCCTATTTGTCCGAGTTTTTTCGCAATAGCAGCAGATACGCGATCGCGCAGACGAAAAACTTTAACCTTTTGTCCGATTTCCATGCCTAGTCACAATGCAATAAACCAAGTTTCAGTTTAGCCGAATCGGTGTCCCATCTGTTTAAAATTAAATCAACAAGCAATCAGGTAAATAATTATGTTTGTCACAGCGCAACAGCTAGAACAACAAATGCCCGATGCAACTCGGTTGTTAAGTGATGAGCCGGAAATGGAAAGTTCTTTGCACTATATGCAGCTACTGCTGTTAGTCACTTGTTTAGAATGGTTGTGGCGCGATCGCAATGATTTCTTTATCGGTGCAAATCTGACAATTTTTTTCAGCCGTCAGCAGTTACGCAATCGAGATTTTCGTGGGCCGGACTTTTTTTTTGGTGAAGGACACGGAAAAACGCCCCCGCACTTCTTGGGTAGTTTGGGAAGAAGATGGTCGTTATCCTGATTTGATTATTGAATTACTTTCCGAGAGTACAGCTAATATTGACCGAAATTTAAAGAAAAGTTTGTATGAGAATCGATTTCATACCCCTGAGTATTTTTGGTTTGCGCCGGAAAGTTTAGAATTTGTCGGGTTTGAATTAGTAGGCAATAAATATCAGGAAATTACACCAAATGAGCAAGGATGGCGCTGGAGTGAAGTCCTGGGTCTGTATTTGGGTATCCAAAATAGTAAATTACGCTACTTTACACCTGATGGTGTTTTAGTGCCGACACCAGAGGAAGCTGCTATGGCAGTACAGCAGATGGCGATCGCAGCGCAACAACAGGTATCTGAGGCGCAAAAACAGGTATTAGAGGCGAAATCACAGTTACAAGCGGAACAAATGCGATCGCAACAATTGGCAGAACACTTGCGATCTTTAGGAGTTGACCCAGATAGTTTGCTTAGTTAGATTAGGTAAAAACTATGACTACCGCCATCAATTTAGTAGATACAAACATTGAATATCCCAGTGCTGATGGAGAACCTGTGGCAGAAACCTATATACATCTTTATGCAATTTTAACTACATTGGAAGTCCTGAAACAATACTTAGCAGGTAGACAGGCGACGGTACTAGCAAATCAATTTCTGTATTATGCTCAGGGTTTTCCTAAATTAAGAGTTGCACCAGATGTCATGGTAATTTTTGATGTGCAGCCTGGGGGTAGAGATAACTATAAAGTCTGGGAAGAAGGTCAAGTGCCACAAGTGGTATTTGAGATGACCAGTAAAGGTACTCAAAAGCAGGATCAAGAGCAAAAGAAACTTTTGTATGAACAATTAGGTATTTTAGAATACTGGTTATTTGACCCCAAAGGCGAATGGGTTAACGAAAAATTACAGGGGTATCGTTTACAGGATGAAATTTATCACCCAATTACTGACAATTTATCTCAGCCTTTAGGATTGCGCCTCGAAGTAGAAGAGGAACTTTTGCGATTTTATCGCTTAGATACCGGGGCGAAATTACTGATACCCACCGAATTAGCGGAATTGGCGGAACAACAACGACAACGGGCGGAACGACTAGCGGAACATTTGCGTTCTTTAGGAGTTGACCCAGATACTTTAACTTAAGTCAGAAAAAATACCTTCATCCAAACAAAATCATCTGGATGAAGGTATTTTTTGTAGTAAAGGTATATGTGTGTATAGTTTATTAATTCTTTCAATCCTTTGTTATAGCTATTATTTATACACGTATAAAAATTGAAGAAATCTTCATATAATATTGCGATTAATTGATGATAATTAAGTGTGAGTGTGAGTAGTGAGCGAGGAAACAGGCATTGGTACGGATAATGCAAAATGCTGTAAGTAAGGTAGGGAAGCTGAGGCGAATACTGCCAATAAACCAGCAATTGTGGGCTAAGTTTGATTTATTGAGAACTTTAGTACGGCGAGATTTAGAGGCGCGGTATAAGGGTTCTGTTTTGGGAAATTTGTGGCCTTTGGTAAATCAGCTTTCACAATTACTGATTTATACTTATGTGTTTTCCATTGTTTTAAGGGTAAAGCTCACTCTCACAAATTTGCCAGAAAATAATTTCACTTTTGGATTGTGGTTATTTGCAGGTTTGCTTCCCTGGATTGCTTTTTCAGGTGGATTAATGCAGTCTGCTGGTTCGGTGGTAAGCCAGCCAAATTTAGTCAAGAAGGTGGTATTTCCTCTGGCTTTGTTACCCTTAGTGCCAATTTTGTCAACGTTCATTGAAAGTTCTTTTGGTTTAATGGCGTTGATTTTTTTTGTAGCAGTAAATACTCATACTTTACATAGTACGTTGGCGCTGTTACCCTTAGTCTGGTTAACGCAATTAGTGTTAACGGCAGGTTTGGGTTACTTAGCGGCGGGATTAACAGTTTTTCTGCGGGATATTCCGCAGACACTGGGAGTAGTTTTAAATATTTGGATGTATTTAACACCGATTATTTATCCGGCTTCAGCAATTCCCGAAGCATGGCGGAATTGGGTATTTTGGTTAAATCCGTTGACGGCGATCGCAGAAGTTTATCGTGATTTAATTTTAGTAGGAGAGGTAAAGCATGGGGGAGAATGGGGAGTTGCGAGTGCGATCGCATTGATTATATTTTGTCTTGGGTTGGCAATTTATAAACGCTTGCGTCCGGCTTTCGCGGATGTACTGTGAATATGTTATTGAAGTTTCATTTTCCTGATTATTTGAAAAGTGCGAGGAGTGATATTAAAAACATGGGAGAAGAAATTGCAATTTCTCTCAAAACTGTATCGAAGTGCTTTGTGCGATATGCTCATCCTGTAGATCGCTTAAAAGAGATTTTATTACCTGGTAAAAGTATCTCTGAACAATTTTGGGCGCTGAAAAATATTAATTTAGAAATTCCTAAAGGACAAACAGTAGGAATTATTGGGCGCAATGGTTCTGGTAAAAGTACACTATTGCAAATTATCGCAGGAACCTTAACCCCAACAACTGGAGAAGCACAGGTAAAGGGTAGAGTTTCTGCTTTATTAGAACTAGGAAGTGGTTTTAACCCAGAGTTTACCGGACGACAAAATGTATTTTTTAATGGTCGTTTATTGGGGTTAACTAAAAGAGAAATTGAAGACAAGTTTGATGAAATTGCCAGATTTGCAGATATCGGCGACTTTATCGAGCAACCTGTTAAAACATACTCAAGTGGGATGTTTGTTCGTTTAGCTTTTGCTGTAGCGGTGAACGTGAATCCAGAAATTCTCATTGTTGATGAAGCACTAGCTGTAGGTGATGTTGTATTTCAACATCGATGTATGCGGCGGATGCGAGATTTAATGGATTCTGGCGTAACAACTTTATTTGTTTCTCACGATTCCGGAGCCATCAAAAATTTGTGTAATTCCGCAATTATGATTCATGATGGGCAAATACACACTTCAGGTTTACCCAATGCAGTCATAATTGAATATTTAAAACTTGTGACTGATTTAGAATTGAATTTATCGCCGAAAGAGTTGGATCATCAATGTCAACAGCCAACAGATGAAATTAATGTTGTTAACAATCAATCATCAGAATCACTAGATGTTGACATCCTATCAGCTAAGGAATCTTCGGGAAAACTCAAACGCAGGGGAAGTGGTAAAGCTCGCATTCAAAAAATCAGATTGTTGAACCAGTTAGGAGAAGACGCTGGAGAAAGCCCAATCTTTGAATTTAATGAAGAAGTGACTTTATTGATTCAAGTAAAAGCTTATGTCGCTATTAAGAGTTGTATTATTGGATTTTTCGTATGCGACAAAAACGGCAATGAATTGATCGGAAGTAATACATTTGAAGAAAATATCAAAATTGATAACTTAGAAACTCAAGAAGAATTAGAAATTAGATTTAAATTCAAATTACCTTTAAGATCAAACTCTTATAGTCTAACGGTCGCTGGCTCAGAAAACTATGAAGCCGTGACTTTTGATTGGATTGATAATGCAATAGTTTTTCAAGTTTTACCTCCAGAGTCAGGAAAGCGTATTCATGCTTTAATTGATCAACCAATGATTGTTGAACTTAAAAGAAATCTGTTGCCAATAATAGCTATACCAAATTAAATTATCTCAAAATTATGCATAAAAATTGGTCAAAAGATTATCCATCCCCTGAAGGGCTGACAGAAGAAGTTCTGGATGAGAATAGTAGTCTCAAAAAAATGTTGGACTTTATTGGCTCAGATAAAACAGTAGTTGACTTTGGTTGTGCAACAGGTTACTTCGCAAATTTACTTCAACAAAAAGATTGTATAGTCACAGGAATTGAAATCAATCCAGATGCAGCAAAAGTAGCTGAAAAATACTGTCAAAATGTCATAGTAGCCGATCTAGATTTTGTATCTATTACAGAAATTTTAGCTAATCAGAAGTTTGATGTGGCGATATTTGGCGATATTCTGGAACATCTCCGCAACCCGTGGAAAGTTTTAGAAGAAACAAAAAGTATTTTAAAAGAGCATGGCTTTGTAGTAGCGTCTATTCCTAATATCGCTCACGGAGCAATTCGTTTAGCATTACTTGAAGGCAAATTTGAGTATAGGAAGTTAGGAATCTTAGATGATACACATTTGCGGTTTTTTACTCGTGAAACAACTGAAGAATTGTTGCAAAAATCTGGATATTTAATTGATGAGTTAGAGCGGACAAAATTACCATTATTTTCTGATTCTGATTTAGTCCCAAAACTTAATGAAAATCACTTTAGCAAAGATGTTATTCAATATCTCCAACAAGATCAAGATATTGATACTCTCCAATTTATAGTCAGAGCATTTCCTTTATCTCAAGAGGGTGAGCATAGTTTACTGAATACCAGATATCACAAGGTTTTAGTGGAACGTGATTTCATACAATCGCAACTACAACAAACTCAGGCGGAACTAGAGCGATCGCAATGTCAATTACAAGAAACACAGGCGGAATTAGAGGAAATTCGCAGGCGATCGCCACATATACCAGCAGAAATAGAAGTTGGTTTACAACCGTCTGTAGAAGAAGTAGAAACATTGAAATTGCAACTCCAAAATACTCAGACAGAATTAGAGCGATCGCAGCACATAATCACAGCAATGGAAAGTAGCAAATTTTGGGAAATTAGACAAATTTGGTTCAAATTAAAAAAAATTATAGGTGGGAGTTAATCATGCAGAAATGATATTATCTATAAAATAGACATGATTTAAAAATGGCATTCAATCATTCCACTACTTATCAATATAGAGGATTTAAAATATGCTATTTAACCAAAATAACCTACAATATATACTTAGCTTATTAAAATGCCCCAAATGCCACCACTATCACTTAAGAATTAAAACAGACTATTTGGAGTGTACAAATTGTTCAGCACAATACCCAATACTGAATAAAGTTCCAATTTTTTTAGAACATCCAAATACTGTTAAACTAATGCCAGTAGACCATATTAGTAATCAATTGCCGATTGAAATCCTTAACTGGCTAGAAAAGTTAGATGGTTATAGCTTGAATATAGGCGCAGGTGCAACAAAATCACCAATACCTAAATGTATAGAAATAGAGTATTCCATATGGAAAAATACAACTGTTGTGGGTGACGCACATCAACTTCCCTTTCAGGATGAAATTTTTGATGCCGTAGTTTGCTTGAATGTATTTGAACATTTATATAATCCAAATTTAGCAGCAAAAGAAATTTTACGAGTATTAAAACCCGGTGGAAAATTAATTCTTCAGACAGCATTTTTACAACCTTTACATGAAGAACCTATACATTTTTACAACGCAACTAAATATGGTTTACTTAATTGGTTCTCCGAATTTAACATAGACAAGTGCCATGTTTCAGAAAACTTCAATCCTGCTTTGACATTAGGGTGGTTATCCTCTGAATTAATCCACTCATTAAATCAAAATTATCATTCTAGCATCGGTACAGACTTATCAAAAACCACCCTTCAAGATTGGAGCGAAATTTGGGCTGATCCTGATAAACGAGATGGTTTACTATGGGATTCCTTATTAAGATTACCTCAATCTAGCCAAGAAAAATTTAGTGCTGGCTTTGAACTTCAAGCCAGTAAACCAAGTAAAATTAAAATGATTGAACCCGTCGAAAATAACACAACAAAAGAAGCGGTTATGGAACTAATAAACCAAAATACATCAGTGGAAATACAACAATTACCAGATGAATCAATCAGTGAAATTGACGAAAAAAGATTATTAGTTATTTCTCGGCTAGAAAGTGCAACCATCTGTGAGAGAATGGGCAATAATCCCTGGCAAACAATGTCTAATGCTGCCTATGAATCCAGTAAAAATCCTTGTATAACTGTAATTATTTCTTTGTATAACTACTCTAAATATATATGTGAATGTATAGACAGTGTGTGTAAATCTAACCTACATGATTTACCAGGAAATATTGAAGTATTAATAATTGATGATTGTTCAACAGATAGTTCAGCCAGCATAGTAGAAGAATATATAAAAGAAGCTAACATACCTATTTCTTTAATCAAGAAATATTTTAACACAGGTTTAGCTGATGTGAGAAACATAGGATTAAAACTGGCACGTTCTCCTTATGTATTCATCCTAGATGCAGACAATTGGATATTTCCCAACTGCTTACCAGTTCTTTATCGGGAAATTAAACAATCTCATTGTGCAGCAACATACGGAAAAATCAGAAGATTTGATAATGAAACTAATCAAGATATCGATACAGTATCCTCTAAAGAGTGGGATGTTAGTTCCTTAGTAAAAGATCCATACATAGATGCTATGGCTATGTTTGATAAAGAAATTCTGCTGAAAGTAGGAGGATATTCGACTGAACTAATTGAATATGGTTGGTTTGGATGGGAAGATTATGACCTTTGGCTGAAATTAGCTCACAATGGATACTCATGTCAGCTAGTTCCAGAAATTCTCAGTTCCTATAGGTTACATCCATCTTCAATGATAAATACTACTGGCAGATATATACTGAATATGTCCAGATATTTTCATCATAAATTTTCAGAATTGGCTCAATTAGATACTCACTCAGATAGACTATTTGGTTCTTGGCGCAGTGACGTTTGTTCAGGAACATACGCAAAAATCAGACCGAGGTTAAATGCAGTTCAATCAGATGAATTACAAAAGGCTCATGCGACTATTGAGGCTATTAAGTCCAGTAAATTTTGGAAATTAAGAAACAAGTGGTTTCAACTTAAGAAACTTTTAGGTTTAACTAAAGATATTGGCATTAAAGTTTAATTTCTTAGTGGGGGATAAATTCATCAAAATGAGATTTATTGTTTAAATTTATGGATTATCAAGTAATAGCATATATTACTGCTTACAAAGACCTACAAGCGGTAAAAAAATGTTTAGAACTACTCAAAAATCAGTCATATCCCATACAGGAAATTTTTGTAGTTGACAATTCTCCACAACAAATCATATTCTCGGAAGATGGATTATTAGTTAAACATTGTCCGGAAAATATAGGAGTTGCTGGAGGCTTGAAGCAAGCAGTTATTTGGGCTAAAGAAAAAGACGCTAATTTCCTTTGGGCTTTTGATCAAGATAGTGAACCAGATGAAGATTTGCTAGAAAAGCTCTTATTAAAATATCAATCATTGTCAACTAATGAATTTCCGATTGGAATAGTTGCGCCTCTAGCAATAGATGTACAATCTCAGAGCAACATTCACGGGTTAATATTTAGCGGATACAAATTTGATTTACCTTCAGAATTACAAACTCTTACAGATTACTATGAATGTGATGCTGTGATTACATCTGGGAGTTTAATTTCTATAGATGCAGCCAGAAGTGTTGAATTACCAAGAGAAGATTTATTTCTAGATGCTGTAGATTACCTGTACTGTATGAATTTTAAAAGCCAGGGATATAAAATAGTCGTGATCAAAGATGCTATTCTTAAGCATCATTTAGGCACATATCGCCAAGTTAAATCACCAAAGACAAAAACAGAAGTTTTTACTTACACTTGCTCACCACTTCGCTACTATTACAGTTGTAGAAATCATACTTTTCTGGAAACTCGTTTATCAACAAAGTTGATGTTGTCCAAATCTATCATCTGTAGATTAAATGTTGTCAGAAACCATTTAAGGCATATATTTTATTATGAACCAGACTTGACTTTGTTAAAAGCTTGGGCTTGTATTACTGGGACTATTGAAGGTTTTTTTGGCAGACTGGGTAAAACTTGGTAACTACAAATGTTAAGTATTTCAGCCGCTTTGCTGAAGCTCACAGGTGGAGAAATAATCCGTGCTAAATTATTCTTGCTGATAGCAGTAAAATCAATACCCGTGAAACTTATACCCACTGAAATCTCTGAAGTTTACCTCATCGAACCGCAAGTATTCACCGACTCTCGCGGCTTTTTCTTGGAATCCTACAATCAGCAAAAATTCACAGATAAACTAGGTATCACCGTCAACTTTGTCCAAGATAACCACTCAGCTTCCCAGCAAAACGTCCTCCGGGGACTACACTATCAAATTATCCAACCCCAAGGTAAACTCGTTCGGGCTGTGGTTGGTAAAATCTTTGATGTAGCTGTAGATATTAGAAAAAGTTCCCCCACCTTTGGACAATGGGTAGGTTATGAACTCAGCGCTGAGAATAAACGCCAATTGTGGATACCACCAGGCTTTGCTCACGGTTTTCTAGTGCTGTCAGAAGTTGCTGAAGTTACTTACAAAACGACAGATTACTATGCGGCTCAAGGCGATCGCACCATTCTCTGGAATGATCCAGATTTAGCGATAAATTGGCCTATCAAACAACCACCAATCTTATCAGATAAAGATAACAAAGGTCAACCATTTAAAACTGCCGAAGTATATGAATGAATCAATTTTACTACTGGGTAGCAACGGTCAAGTAGGTCAAGAACTCGAAAAAATCCTTTCACCCAAACACAAAATAATCCCACTGGCGCGCCCTAAAATTGACCTGACTCAACCCGATAACCTGCGTCAAATCATCAGAGAAATCCAACCACAAATCATCATTAACGCCGCCGCTTACACTGCTGTAGACAAAGCCGAAACAGAACCCGAACTAGCTACCGCCATCAATGCGAAAGCCCCCCAAATTATCGCCGAAGAAAGCCAAAAACTCGGTTGTTTCTTAATTCACTTTTCCACAGATTACGTATTTGATGGACAGCAAACTCGCCCATATCAAGAAACTGATAGAACCAACCCTTTAGGCGTTTACGGACAAACCAAACGAGCCGGAGAAATAGCAATTGAGCAAACTCATCCCCATCATATTATTCTTCGCACAGCTTGGGTTTACGGCACATTTGGTAAAGGTAACTTTGTCAAAACCATGCTGCGACTGGGTAAAGAACGCTCAGAAATTGGTGTAGTTACAGATCAAATTGGTAGTCCCACATGGGCGCAAGATATTGCTGATGCGATCGCCCACATTATACCCCAATTAACACCAGAAATAGCTGGAACTTACCACTATACCAATAGTGGCGTAATTAGCTGGTACGACTTTGCTGTGGCGATTTTTGCAGAAGCCCAACACCTGGGTTTTCCCCTCACACCACCCCAAGTTATCCCCATCACCACCGCCGAATATCCCACCTTAGCCCGTCGTCCAGCCTATCCCGTCCTAGCTTGTGGGAAAATATCACAGCTTCTAGGAACATATCCCCCCCATTGGCGACAAAGACTTAGGCTAATGCTCAAAGACTGGTTCTCCAAATCATAATTATGAAAGCACTGATTCTCTCTGGTGGTAAAGGTACACGTCTACGCCCACTCACTTATACAGGCGCAAAACAACTCGTCCCAGTTGCCAATAAACCAATTTTGTGGTACGGGATTGAAGAGATGGTTGCTGCGGGTATTACCGATATTGGGATTATTATTAGCCCAGAAACCGGACCAGAAGTCCAAAATAAAACCGGAGATGGCAAACTTTTTGGGGCTAACATCACCTATATTGTACAAGACCAGCCAGCCGGTTTAGCTCATGCAGTTTCAGTTGCGCGTCCTTTTTTAGCAGACTCACCCTTTATCATGTATTTGGGTGATAACCTGATTCAGCAAGGTGACTTAAGTTACTTTCTTCAAGAATTTATCCAACAACAACCAGAAGCGTTAATTCTCTTGCGTGAAGTTGTTAATCCTAGCGCCTTTGGTGTAGCTAAAGTAGACGAAACAGGGCGAGTATTAGAATTAATTGAAAAACCCAAAGTTCCCCCATCAAATTTAGCCTTGGTAGGGGTTTATTTCTTTTCCCCGATTATCCATGATGCCATTTCTCGTATCCAACCCTCAAAAAGAGGCGAGTTAGAAATTACCGATGCGATTCAATGTTTAATCAACCAAAAAAAACAAGTTGTAGCTTGTAAACTGGATGGTTGGTGGCTAGACACGGGTAAAAAAGATGATTTACTAGAAGCTAACCGTTTGATTCTTGATACTTATTTACAAACATCCAATTTAGGCGAAGTTGATGCCAATAGTCAAATTATTGGGCGCGTCCAAATTGGTACGAATTCTCAAATTATCAATTGCACAATTCGCGGTCCAGTTGTGATTGGCAATGATTGTTATTTAGAAAACTGCTTCATTGGTCCTTACACTAGCATTGCGAATCATACAAAGCTTATTGATACCGATTTAGAACACAGCGTAGTTTTAGAAGGTGCGAAAATTGTGGGAATTAATCAGCGTATAATTGATAGTGTGATTGGACAACGCGCACAATTGACTGTTGCTCCTCGTCGTCCTAAAGCCTTACGGTTTTTGATTGGTGATGATTGTCAAATTGAACTGACATGATTTACTTTTTAACAGTTAACTATTATTCTACGAATCTGTTAACTAAATTAATCAATTCATTCCCCACAGACCAAAATATTCCTTACAAAGTTTTAATCATCAATAATTCTCCTGAAGATACTGATATTAATCAGATTCAAGGTCAATCTGTGCAGATTATTCATGCTGAAGGTAATATAGGCTTTGGTAATGCTTGCAACTTAGGAATTGAATATATTTTCAATGAAGATCAACAAGCAATTATTTGGATAATTAATCCTGATGCTTATTTGCCAAAAAATTCTTTAGCAGAAGTTAATATTTTTTTTGATTCTCATTCAGATTTATCAATTGTTGGTACTATTATTTATACACCTGAAGGTGAAGTTTGGTTTGCAGGTGGTCGCTTTCTTCCTAAAATAGGTGCAATTATTCAGGAAGACTTGTTAACATACACAGATAAACCCTATGTGATTTGTGACTGGGTTTCAGGCTGTAGTTTAATGATTAATTTACGGAATTTTTCGGAAGTTCCTTTGTTTGACCCGGTTTACTTTCTATATTATGAAGATTTTGATTTTTGTCAACGCTATGCTAATCAAGGATATTTAATTGCTGTAACGAATCAGGTTAGTGTAATTCATCAACCATCGTCAATTACCAATAGAAATGTTTTTCTCAAAATTAAATATAGTACATACAGCTATTTAATTACATTAGAAAAATATACAAATTTGGCAATACAAATAATCAGATTAACTAGGCTGATTCTGTACGCTATTATTTTGATTGCTATCAAACCTCAAGTATCACTAGGAAAAATTCAGGGGGTGTTAATGTATTTGCGGAGATGTCTAACTCCCAGAAACTAGTAGCGCTCCGCTTTCGTCAAAAGTCAAAGCAGGAAAAACTCCCCACCTGATTTTATATTGGCAGTTAGGAGGCGATCGCATCTACAATTCATTTAAATTAGTTGTTTAATAGCAAAATTATCACTGTGACTAAAAAAGCCCTAATTACTGGACTAACTGGACAAGACGGTTCCTATCTCGCCGAAATCCTCCTCACCAAAGGTTACGAAGTATTCGGACTAGTGCGCCGTTCCAGCACCAGCAATTTAGAACGTATTAGCCACCTTTCCGGCGAAGTTAAAATAGTATCCGGTGATCTCCTCGATCAATGTTCCTTAATGGACGTAATTACAGACTCACAACCAGATGAAATCTATAACCTCGCCTCTCAAAGCTACGTCCCCCTGTCTTGGACTCAACCCTCCCTCACCGCAGAATACACAGCCCTCGGTGTTTCCCGTCTCTTAGAATCAATTCGTCGCTGTAAATCCGATGCAAGATTCTATCAAGCTTCCAGTAGTGAAGTTTTTGGTCAACCCGACGAATCACCCCAAAGTGAACGCACCGCTTTTCGTCCCCGTAACCCCTACGGTGTTGCTAAAGCTTACGCCCACTGGATGACTGTTAACTATCGCCAAAAATATGACCTCTACTGCTGCTGTGGTATTACCTACACTCATGAATCGCCCCGACGTGGGACGGAGTTTGTATTTCGTAAAATCACCCACGCCGCAGCCCAAATTAAACTCGGTTTGGCAAATGAATTAAAATTAGGTAATTTAGAGGCTCGTCGTGATTGGTGTTATGCCAAAGATGCTGTTTATGCTATGTGGCTGATGTTACAACAAGAGCAACCCGAAGATTATATTATTGCCAGTGGTGAAACTCATTCGGTCAAAGAACTCGTTGAATGTGCTTTCAATTATGTTGGTCTAAATTGGCAAGATTATGTTGTAGTTGACCCTACATTTTACCGTCCTGATGAACCAGTGCAGTTAGTTGGTTCCATTGATAAAATTAAAACTGAGTTAGGTTGGCAACCTCAACATAGTTTTGAGCCAATGGTTGAGTTAATGGTTGATTATGACCTCAAAAAATTGTGCGCTGACAGTAGGTCGGCGTAAATAAGGTGATTTGTCATTTGTCATTTGTCATTGGTCATTTGTCATTAGTAAGGGTTTCGATCCTGTTTAGGAGTCGTAACATAGTTTGGTTTATTCAGCAAGCCCTACTTAGCTAGGACTTACGCATAATTTACGTTTTCTTGGCGTTCTACAGCCCTTGCGGGCATCGCTGCGCGCGGGCGACTAAAGCCCTGGGGGCATACGCTGCGCGAAGGCGGTTAGATAAATCAAGATTTTGGCAATTGTTGCGTAAGTCCTGTTAGCTTAAAAACTTGAATCTAAAATTCAATTAATCAAGGTAGTGAAAGAGCAAAATTATTTGACTGGTCAAGAAATATAAAACCAATATTACAACTTATTTAATGAATATATCCGATAATTCTGGTTCTCATCAATTAATTATTAACTTATCCATTCTTTTACCTCAACCCACAGGTATTAGTAACTATGCTCAAAATATTTTTCCTTATTTAAAATCTCTTGAACCTACTTTATTAACATCACAAAAATCCTCGGAATTTAAATGCTATCCGGTTCGTGATAATCTGACTCCCGCTCAAGGGACAAAAGGGCATTTGCGCCGCTTATTGTGGACACAATTTCAACTACCGCAAATCTATAAAAATCTTAAATCAAAACTGTTATTTTCCCCGTTACCCGAAGCGCCTCTTAATAGTAACTGTCGTTTTGTGGTCATGTCTCATGACTTAATACCTTTGCGCTTTCCCAAACGCTTCTCGCCGTTAACACCTTACCATCGTTACTACATTCCCCAAGTCCTCAAACAAGCGCAACACATAATCTGCAATTCCCAAGCGACAGCCCAGGATATAATCGATTTTTACCACGTTTCCGCCAGCAAAATTACGCCGATTCCTTTGGCTTATAATTGCCAACATTTTCGCCCGATGAGAGAAAAACGGCGAGAAAATCAGCGTTATTTTCTCTACCTGGGACGACACGATCCCTATAAAAATTTACATCGACTCATAGCTGCTTTTGCGGCGCTACGAAATAGGGATGAATATGAATTATGGTTAGCTGGTCCCATCGATAAGCGTTACACTCCAGTTTTACAAGCGCAGGTTGCAGAACTGGGAATAACTCAGTTAGTAAAGTTTCTCAATTATGTATCGTATAACGAATTACGAAAGATTATTCATGGTGCGATCGCTTTAGTGTTTCCCAGTCTGTGGGAAGGCTTTGGTTTGCCGGTTGTCGAAGCAATGGCTTGTGGGACTCCGGTAATTACTTCTAACCTTTCTTCTCTCCCAGAAGTTGCAGCCGATGCTGCGATTTTAATCAATCCTTATATTATAGCAGAAATTACCGACGCTATGCAGATGATAGCTGAAGATATGGCAGTGCGATCGCACCTCTCCACCCTAAGTATAAAAAGAGCCAATCAATTCAGTTGGGAAAAAACCGGACTGGCTACCGCCGAAGTTTTATCACGCTATTTATGAATGTTAGGCTAAAGTAATCTGGCTCAAAACCTTACCAAGAAATCCTATGGTTGTGCAAACTCCCCCCCGGCAATATTCTATAGAAGAATACCTAGCACATGAAGAGACGGCTGAGTATCGCAGCGAATACCGTAATGGAGAAATTTTACCAATGACTGGAGGCTCGATTAATCATAATCAAATTATTGTCAACTTAGTAATTGCTCTAGGTCTTGCTCTGAGAGAACGAGATTACCACGTTTATACTAGCGATTTGCGTTTATGGATTCCTCATTACCGAGAATACACATATCCTGATATTCTAATCATCAAAGATGAAGCTATATTCCAAGAGGGACGCACAGATACAGTGCTAAATCCGAGCATCATTTTTGAGGTACTTTCTAAATCTACCAGTAGTAGAGATAGAGGCGATAAATTTACCTATTACCGTTCCATCCCGGAACTTCAAGAATATATATTAATTGACCAATATCAAATTCATATTGAGCAGTTTAGTAAAACTCCAGAAGCTAACTGGCTATTAAGAGAATCTGACAATGAAGACGGAGTTTTAACTTTAGCTTCCGCAAATTGCCAAATTCCCCATCGCCAGATTTACGAGAGAGTGAAATTTGAAAATCAACCAGAGTAGATGGTTCCAGCAATTACGAATTACAAATTAAGGAGTTCCCACTGCTCCAGAGTAAACCAAACCCCGTTGCAGATCCAAAGTTACAATTGCGCCATCATGAATTACTGACGTTGCTGTCTTCACACCCACAATCACAGGGACACCGAGACGTAAAGCAATGACTGCCGCGTGACTTGTTAGACTCTCATCTTCAGTAATAATACCAGCAGCTTTCCGAATCGCCTCGACAAAATCGGCATCGGTGCGGGGTGCAACCAAGATATCTCCAGGATTAAAATTACTCACCTGCATAGCAGTGTGAGCCACTCTCGCACGACCACTGACAGAACCTTGTCCCAAACCAATACCCTGACCTAGAACAGCTGTGACAACTTCCACCTTGACCAAATCCGTTGAGCCTGAAACACCTTGGAGTGTACCAGCAGTCATCACCACCAAATCACCCTCAGATAGGTAATTATGCTCTTGCGCCACATTGATAGCTGCTTGAAATGTCTGCCCTGTGGAAGGTAGCCCCAGCACTAATAAGGGTTTAACTCCCCAAACCATTTGTAACTGTCGTGCCACATTTACATGGGGTGTCACAGCTAAAATAGGCGTATGGGGACGAAATTTGGAGACATTGCGAGCTGTAGCTCCTGTTTGCGTCAGGGTCATAATTGCCGCAGCTCCTAACTGTTCAGCAATTTGTCCCACGGCTTGACTAATAGCATTGGGAATAGAACGCCGATTATTGCGCTGTGGAGGGACGACTGAATGCAGTACTTCTTCCTGTTCCATGCGTTCGGCAATTCTGGCCATTGTGGCGACGGCTTCCACGGGAAAGTCGCCCACAGCAGTTTCATTCGATAGCATCACGGCATCTGTGCCATCTAAAATGGCATTAGCTACGTCTGAAACTTCCGCACGAGTGGGGCGGGGGTTGCTCACCATGCTATCTAACATTTGGGTAGCGGTGATGATGGGAATCCCTAAGCGATTGGCTGTCGCAATCAGCCGCTTTTGCAATACAGGGACATCCTCAGCCGGGAGTTCTACACCTAAGTCCCCTCTAGCAACCATTACGCCATCACATAAAGCCAGAACTTCTTCCATTTGTTCAATGGCTTCATGTTTTTCAATTTTGGCAATGACTGGAACCTGCTTACCTGTGCTAGAAATTAGCTCTTTAATTTCGATCATGTCCTGGGGGTTGCGGACAAAGGAAAGTGCTACCCAGTCTACACCTTGATCTAGACCAAACATCAGGTCATCGCGGTCTTTGTCGGTCATGGCCTTGATGGATAGGTAAACACCGGGAAAGTTGACACCTTTGTTGTTCGACAACTTACCAGGGACTGTGACAGAACAATGTAAATCACCTTTGTCACGGTTAATATTTTCTACGAGCATTTCTACTCGTCCATCATCAAGGAGAATTTTTGCACCTACAGGCACTTCTTCTGCCAAATGATCGTAGGTAACACAGCTAATTTCTTGTGAACCGATAACTGGGCGATTTGTCAAGGTGAAGCGATCGCCTTTTGCTAAAATTATCGACCCATGTTCAAACTTACCTAAGCGAATTTTTGGCCCTTGCAAGTCTTGGAGAATGGCCACGGGCTGATTTAATTCAAAGGCAGTTTGCCGAATTAAGCGAATACTACGCTGATGGTCGGCATGAGTACCGTGGGAGAAGTTGAGCCGCAGTGTCGTTGCACCCGCTTCAATAATCGCCTTCAGCATTTCTGGGCTGCTAGTGGCAGGCCCAATTGTAGCAACAATTTTTGTCCGGCGTAGAGAGTCTCTTAATTGCATAGGGGCTGATTCTAGGGGGCTATCTCTATCTAGAGATTCATAGTAAGTTAAGGGGCGTTTCGTTTTCAGTCACTGCTATATCCATAACCAACAGAGGCAGAGGATGAATGGGGGTGTGAGAGTCACTTTGAGCAGCAATTATTTATTTTCCCCTGCTTATTTCCCAAGTGTTGTGAGATAGAGTAGATATCGTACACCAAACTTGGTGACATCCGGCTTCAGAGAGATTTTTTTTATCAACTCTTTGGTGGTTGCCTAGCACATCCTACTGATCAGCAAAAACTTATCTCTCGTCTGGAATCATAGCGCTATTCATCTCCTCTTCAGCAAAGATAAAGTTAAATATTCCTAAATAAAAGCTTACAAAAGTTTATTATCTGCTCATCTTTGTCGTATATTTGTAATGTTTGCTCAAGAAAGGAGTTACAAATGCTCACATTGGAGGCACAGAAGTCACTGAAAATCCCCCCCAGGGAATTTTTAGCGCCTCCTGGTGATTTTAATCCGACACTGTTGCTGTTTTTATCGACGGTAACAATGTTGGTCTTATCTAACTTCGGTTACTGGCTATGGCAATGGCCAGACTGGTTGTGTTTTACCATTAATACCATTGCTTTACATTGTGCTGGCACTGTGATTCACGATGCTTGTCACCAATCTGCCCATCGCAACCGTGTGATTAATGCCATGTTAGGGCATGGTAGCGCTTTGATATTAGCTTTCGCTTTTCCAGTATTTACACGGGTACATTTACAGCATCACGCCCATGTGAATGACCCCAAAAACGACCCAGATCATTACGTCTCTACAGGGGGACCGTTGTGGTTGATTGCGGTGCGTTTTTTGTATCATGAGGTGTTTTTCTTTCAACGGCGACTGTGGCGCAAGTATGAATTATTAGAATGGTTCGTCAGCCGCTTAATTGTCGTGACAATTTTTTATATTTCGATTCAGTATCACTTTTTAGGCTATATTCTCAATTTTTGGTTTATACCGGCGTTTTTGGTGGGGATAGCACTAGGATTATTTTTTGATTATTTACCACATCGTCCGTTTGCGGAGCGCGATCGCTGGAAAAATGCCCGCGTCTATCCTGGTAAACTACTGAATATCCTGATTTTGGGACAGAATTACCACCTCATACATCATTTATGGCCTTCGATTCCTTGGTATAATTACCAGCCTGCTTATTATGCGATGAAGCCGTTATTGGATGAAAAAGGTAGTCCTCAGACATCGGGGTTATTGCAGAAAAAAGACTTTTTTGAATTTGTGTATGACATCTTTGTAGGAATCAGATTTAATCGTCATCACGAATAGTTCCACAGTGGCGTTAGCGTAGCTTATTCTATGTATCGTATCGTCTAATCATGGCAGATACAGGAAAGCTACCTAACAAAAAAATGACCAATGGGAAGGTTCACAGTCAACTGAGTGCGATCGCGGAAATTCAAATTTTTGAATGTGTTTCCTGTGCGATCGCCCTGCGGCAATTCCTCATAAATCAAAAAGTTTCCGGTAAACAGATTAGCCTATCTACAGGGACTACAGAAGATCCCTTCTGCAATATTTATCATGAACGCCTCCAACAAAACATCTCTATCAACGGAAGACATGAAGCGATCGCTGTAGAAATTGATGGACAGGAACTCATCTTTGACAACATCCACCCCGAAGGAATTTCCAGAGTAGAGAGCATAAATAAACGGAGTAATCTGTAGTTTATGTGAACCAAACCACTCAAAACATGAGTAAACGTTATCTAGGTCATAACACCTTGGGATTCGCTAGTCCCCTGCCATGTTGCTACTTATTAAACAATCCGCAAGGATAGTGTATTTAGCATAACAAGCTCAGATAACAAGGTTGAAGCAAACATTACCCTGAAAAGGTGAAATTTAAATGTCTAATTTTGTTCTAGTTCTTGATACCAACAAAAAACCACTTACTCCAATTCATCCAGGAGATGCACGTTTTTTATTAAATCAACAAAAAGCTGCTGTATTTAGAAGATTTCCATTTACCATAATTTTGAAAGAACCTAAATCTGAAGTTCCAACTCAACCGATTGAATTAAAAATAGATCCAGGGAGTAAAACTACAGGTTTTGCGTTAGTTCAAAATAATAAAGTCATCTGGGGTATGGAATTACAACACAGAGGTTTAGCTATTAAAGAAAGCCTAGAAACTCGAAAAGGAGTAAGGCGAGGAAGACGTTCTAGACATACTCGTTATCGTCAAGCTAGATTTCTTAACCGCACTAAACCTCAAGGTTGGTTAGCACCTTCTTTAAGCCATAGAGTTTTAACTATTAACACTTGGGTTAAAAGATTATGTAATTTTGCCCCAATAACTGACATAGTTGAAGAGCTTGCTAGGTTTGACCTACAGCAGCTAGAAAACCCGGAGATATCAGGCTTTGAGTATCAACAGGGAGAGTTACAAGGGTATGAAGTCCGTGAATATCTTTTGAATAAATGGAATAGAAAATGTGCATACTGTACTGCGGAAAATGTCCCTTTACAAGTTGAGCATATTAAACCAAAAGCCAAAGGAGGAACTAATAGAATTTCTAATTTGTGTCTAGCTTGTGAGAAATGCAATATCAAAAAAGGTACTCAAGATATTGAGAAGTTTTTAGCAAAAAAGCCTGAGTTGTTGAAGCAAATTTTATCCCAAGCCAAGCGTCCACTAAAAGATGCGTCTGCTGTAAATTCAACGAGATGGGCTTTATTTAATAAGTTAAAAGAAACTGGATTACCTATAACAACAGGTTCAGGAGGTTTAACTAAGTTTAATAGAACTCGTTTAGGATTGCCTAAAACTCATTGGATTGATGCTGCTTGTGTAGGAAAAGTTGAAACTCTCAAAATACTGACAACAAAAATTTTAACAGTAAAAAGCACGGGGCATAGTTGCAGAAGATTCTGTAGGATCAATAAATTTGGTTTTCCTTGCACTGAGCCTAAAAAAATATTCACTCATGTTTCTACAGGAGATTTTGTTAAGGCTACTTTGCACAAAGATCGTAAAAACATAACTTCTGGAAAGTATGTAAGTCGTGTTAAAACTCCCACAAAAAACGGATGTGAGATTGTTATCAATGGTTTTAGAGTTGAATTTTCAACAATGAAAAATATTACTAAGGTTCATTGTAGTGACGGGTATAGCTACGTTTGACTACGGACAACTACAATTTTATGAGATTAAATGCAAAGACTGG
>NZ_CP007203.1:89345-155837 GCF_000340565.2 Nodularia spumigena CCY9414 | reverse complement strand
AAAGGGGGGAAACCGGAAAATCTAGTTCCCTCCCCTTTCGAAGGGGAGGGTTAGGGTGGGGTAATTCGATAACTTGTGTGTATACCGTAGGTCAGGAGAGGGAAAGATTTACCCACAGGGTAAAGCAAGGGTGAGGTTTTTCAAGATTTTGGTGTAACTGTTTTCTTGATAGACTTATAGATTAAATTCTGCGTCGGGTCAAGTTGCACATTATCAACACCGTTTTGTGCAAATATATAGTCTTTGGTTTGCCATAAAGGGATGTAAGGAACATCATCAGCTACTTGTGTTTGGATGTCTGTAAAAATTTGCTGACGCGCTTCCGGGTTTTGCTCTTGGCGTTGTTGAGCAATGAGTTTATTAATGGCTTCGCTATAGTAAAATGAACCCTGATTTTTACTACTTCCATCTTCACAGCCTTGAGCATTCGAGCCTTTTTCACAAGATAAGAATGGCTGGACATAATTATCTGGATCTAAAAAGTCTGGATACCAGTCAACCAAAGCGGCTGGATATATACCCCTAGATATATCTTTAAAGAAAGTAGCACTTTCAACATTACTAATTTCTATTTGCAACATTCCCTCCATTTCTTGAGCAGCCAGAGATTTCAGGGTTTGTGCTGCTAAACTGCGATTAGCTGAACTAGAAGGATACCAAATTTGCACTTTTGCGGGATTTTCGTTGGAGAAACCAGCTTTAGTTAATAATTCTTTAGCTTGAGCAAAGTTAGCATCACCATATTTATCTTTAAATACTGGTTGAGAAACATTGAAAGTGGTGGGAATCATGCTATATAGTGGATCAGCTTGACCAAGTAAAACTCGTTCATTTATTAGTGGACGGTCAATCATGGAGGCGATCGCAGATCGAACTTCTGGCTGATCTAAAGGCTTTTGATTCCGGTTCAATACCATATAACTAACTACACTACCCTCAGCAGTGATTGTTTGCCAATCCCCTTTTTTGGCTCCTGCTTGTAAGCTGCGAATTTGATCAGGTTGTAAGGATAGATAAGCCACATCCACTGTACCTGTACTGAAAGCATTAAACAAATTCACCGGGCTAGTTTGAATCTGCACGTTTACGCCCTGATTAGCTGGTTTTTCTCCCCAATATTTGTCAAATACATCCAATCTCAGGGAATCTGTACCATACTGCGCTAACTTATAAGGGCCAGTCCCCACAAAAGTGTTAGGCTGAAATTTACCCGCCCCAATTTCGTAAGCTGTGGGCGACACTGCACAGGCTCCAGAAAATGCTAACAGTGCGGGAAACGCGGCAAATGGTTTTTTTAACCCGATTGTTAATTCATACTCATCTGTGGCTTTCACTGAAGCCACTGTGTCCGATAATAGGAAAGAGGGTTTACCCTTATTCTCAATAAATCGCTGAATGCTAAACTCCATTGCTTTGGCGTTAAAGGGAGTGTCATCGTGGAATACCACTCCTTGACGCAAAGGGATGGTGTAAGTTAAACCATCAGCACTGACTTGGGGTAATGCTGTCGCCAATTGGGGTTTAATTTCTGTGCTACCTGGTTCATAAGTGTACAGGCGATCGCTCATATTTAACACTAAACTCAAAGAAGCCAACTCATAAGTATCAGCCGGATCGAGGGTTCGAGGTTTGAGTGTTGTACCGACAGTAATTCTACCATCACCCGTACTAGGTGATAAAGTCGTTGTCTGCTGGCGAGGAGCGCAACTCACAACCAAAAGTACACACAGACAAAACAATGATAAAAATTGGGGAATCCCACGCCATCGTCTTGTAGTCAAGGAAAACCTGGTCATAGTATTATTCAGATTTTTTAATTTAGCAGTCAGCTATCATACTATGTTCTGTGGCTATAATACTTAAAAATTGCCGGTGAATTGAGATGCGATCGCCTAACCTGAACAGGGTAGGCGCATCCAATAAGTAATTATCCCTCTTTTATGACTCTGCCAAAATCAAATATTCGGACAAAACCAGAGACAATTCAATATTAATCATTATTTAAATTTAGGGAGTTTAGCAAATTAAATTGTTTCAGTAACTTTGTATTATCATCAGTCAATAATTCTCGCAGATTATCAACTTCGTTCAACAATTTTACCTCACGCGCATATTCGTGTTGTATTATGTCCAAATATCGCTGACCCTGTTCCTCAACTTTGCATTCCTTCAGCATATGAAGTGCCATGTTAATACTAGAAAGAGGATTGCGTAAATCCTGGGAAAGCTGATCTAAGATATTCTCTCTCATCTGAGATAATTGCTGATAAACTTCTAAATTTGTCCCACTTTCTTTTATTTTCTGCTGAATTTTTGCAACTTTATCTTGTTCATTCAGGTACTGCTGTGTTGAAACTGCTTGTCTTTCTAAGCGTGCTTTGACTGCTTGTAAAATTTCACGCGGCTCAAAAGGTTTAGTAATGTAATCGTCTGCTCCCAAATTCATCCCTTGACGCAAATCATCACGCTCTGATTTCGCGGTGAGAAAAATTAATGGAATATTAGCCGTCTGGGGATCATTCCGCAGGTTTTGTAACACTTCCAAACCATCCATCCCTGGCATCATAATGTCACAAATAATTAAATTAGGCAATTTAACCTTGGCTAAATTCAACCCTCTTACACCATCGCTTGAGGTTACGACAGAAAAATCTGCTAGTACCAGAATCTCTTGGATATTTAAACGAATTTGCTCTTCATCTTCAATCACTAAAATCAAAGTCATAAGTCTTCACTCACTCAATAAATATAACTATAGCAATCCGCTTTGATTTTTGAACTTACTTGCGTAGGTGGGGAGTAGGGAGTGGGGAGTAGGGAGTGGGAAATAGCTTTTTGAGTTATTCAGAAATCAAATAGGAGTCCTATATGTAGATGTATTTATATTATTCACAATTTTCGCACATAACTAACAGACTGCAAAGGAATTATCACAGTAAATTTAGTCCCAATACCCTCTTGGCTAACTACAGTAACTTTACCCCCATGTAAATCTACACAGTTTTTTACAATTGTTAGTCCTAAACCTGTCCCAGAAATGGAACCAACATTAGTAGCACGATGAAATGCTTCAAATAATTGGGTCTTATCCGCTTGCGGAATGCCAATTCCTTGGTCTTCAATACTAAAAATAATGCTTTGTTCTGTAATCTGCAAATCAAACTTGACTGAACTATTATGTTGTGAGTACTTAACTGCATTGGACAGTAAGTTAATTAAAATTTGTCGTAGCAGTTTTTTATCAACCAGGGCAATTACTTCAGTTTTGGTATTACTAGAAAAAATAATCGTGTTATTTTGCGTACTAAGTTGCATTTCTGAAGTTAGCTTTTGGCAAAATTCAACTAAATCCAACGGCTTAGGCTCAAAAGCTAATTTACCTGCCTCTGCTTTACTAATTAGTAATATCTCATCTAACAACTGTGTTGTATGTTTAACATACGTGATAATACATTCTAAATGTTTTTGTTTCTTTTCTTCGTCTAATTTCTGACTAAATTCTTTCAAAATCCCGGCTGAAGAAGAAATTACTGCTAAAGGGGTGCGAAATTCGTGGGAAGTCATTGAGATAAAACGAGATTTGAGTTGATTGAGTTCCTTCTCTCGCTCTAAGATCTTGTAGATTTCTTGTTGAGCTAGTTTGCGTTTGGAGATGTCACGGCAAACACAAATCAATTCTCCATCGTTAGTCATTGTTAGTGATATCTCTTCATCAAAGGTGCTACCATCACGTCGCTGGGCTATTGCTTCACCTCCCCAATGACCTTTTTCTATCAAAATGGGAAAAACATCACGTTCAAAACGAGCGATTTCTGCTGGTGTATACAGTTCTCGCCAAGTTTTACCGATTAATTCTTTATCTGTATCATATCCAAATAGTTCGACGTGGGCTTTGTTTAAGTAAAGATATCTATCACCTTGAAGAATAGCGATGCCATCAATAGTAGATTCAATAGCAGCTAACTGTTTTTTCATAGTGTCTTCTGCCTGTTTGCGTTCAGTAATATCAATCCCGGACACTACCAGATAGCTAACCTCTCCAGATTCATCAAAAACTGGTTTGATGGAAAAATCAATTGTAATAAATTTTTCTTCTGTGAACCGTACTGGAATATCGTACCGAATGCTGTTACCTTGTGCTGCTTGGCTAATAGCGGATTGAATTTTATTTTGGATTTTCGCAGAATAAGACCACCAAGAAGTTTGAGCAAACGGTTTACCAATTACACTACTATCTGTCAGGCTAAAAATTTTGAGCCATGCCTCATTGGCTTCGATGATAATACCCTCTGTACTGATTACACCAACAAAACTAAATAGACTATTAAGAATATTATGTAGACGCTGTTGACTATGGCGTAACTCCTGGTCAACTCGCTGGCGCTCTTGAATTTCTAGGAGCAAATTCTGATTACTGTGCTGTAATTCGGCTGTGCGTTCAACTACTCTTATTTCTAATTCTTCATTGAGTTTTTGCAATGCGGCTTCGGCTTGGGTGCGTTCTTTTATTTCCTGTTGTGCTTGTTCATAAAGTTGACACTGTTGAATAGCGATCGCAATTTTGTTAGATAATTTTTGCAGGAACTCAATTTCTGTAGATTCCCAGTGTCTGGCTTGGGAGCATTGATGAGCGCTAATAAGTCCCCAAAGCTGATTATTGTAAACAATAGGTACTACCAGGTTAGCGCGAATTTGCTTTTCTTCTAATAGGCGAACATGACAATCCGCTAGCCCAGAAGTATAAATATCATCAATTGCTCGCACTCTACCATTCGTATAAGGTTCAACCCAAGTAGGCGCAAAGCAACGATCTTGAATCACATCACCCAGTAGGGACATTTGGTTTGGAGCCAGGAACTCAGCAATAATTCTACCACTCCATTCCGCTTCAAATTGGTAGATTATGACCCGATCCGTTTGCAGATACTGTTGAATTTCAGAAACAGCAGTTTGGAGAATAACTTCGATATCAAAATATTGACGAATCCGTTGGGAAAGTACAGCCAAGAGTCGATCTGAATTTGCTTGTGCTATTAATCTTGTGGTACGTTCTTGAACTTTTGTCTCCAGTTCTAAATTTTGCTGGTGCAAAATATCGATTTTTTCCGATTCTAATTGAAAAACTTTTTGCTGTAAAAAATTGACTGTCTCATACAACTCTAATGGGTTAAGAGTATAAAGTACACTGGTTTGGGTGACAATTCCCAACAGTTGGTTGCGATCGCCAACTACAACTAAGCTTCTAACTCGTAGCTTTTGCATTTTTTGATGAGCTTCCCATAATGACTGCTGTGGACGCAGATAAAACAGGGGTGAACTCATAACTACATGAGCTTTGATTTGCACAGGATCTAATTCTAATGCCCGGAATTGAACAATATCTCGTTCTGTAACAATCCCAATAGGTTGAGAATCAAATTCTGTGTCAGATTGGGTAATGACTACGCAACTGACGCAATGCTCGGTCATTAATTGTGCTAAATCTAATATTGATGCAGTGGGAGCAGCTTGAATTACATCTGGAGCCATTACCTCTTCAACACAACGGATTTTTAAGAAATCAGCTACTTGAATTAATTGACGTAACGTTGTGGGAGTAACTAACCCAATCAGATCCCCTTGATCGTCAACAATTGACAAATGGCGAATTTTGTATTGGCGAAACAAATTCAGGACAACGAAAATATTGTGAAATTCTGATTTTTTGAGAGTGACTGGATTTGAAGACATTACCTCTGCGAGCGTTACTTGTTCCAGACTCATCTCCATTGCTGTACAACGGACAATATCTCTTTCGGTAAATGTTCCAATTAACTTTTGATTATCAACCACCAGAACGCAACTGGCTTTTTCAAGATTTAACTTATTAATAGATGGAATCAAACCAGAATTGGCTAGTTGACAACTATCACGCACCTGACTCATTAAGCGAATTGCTTCAACTGCTAGAGTTGTAGCAGTCAGAATTAAAGGAGAAGAAATAATCGCTTCTTCTATATCTATAATTGATGAATTAACAGTTTTCATATTATTGTCTTTCCTTTTTTAGTTTTGCCATCCCAATTGGCAACATCGCCATACTTTGACTTATGGGCTAGTAAAAATTTTTTTAAGTATTGTACTGGTAAAGGACGACTGAAAAAATATCCTTGGATGACAGTACAATCGTTTTGTATTAGCCAATTGAAACATATTATGTTGCTCAGTTGCTGAAATATCAAATATAGGGCTTTGCTGATTTGAAGTACCAATGACACTCATGCGACCAAAAGCAAGTCTGGGAAGCGGTTTTAGCTGTTTCACTGATAAGAAGTTGTAGATTTTTATAGTAGCCATAAAAATGCCGGAAGAACCATATATTTCAGAGTAATTAAGACTAACCCCGTTAATTTTTATGAAATTCTCCCCTCTCCTTAATAAGGAGAGGGGTTGGGGGTGAGGTTATTATTTTATACATCCGCGAATATTTGTGAACCCCTATAGGCAAAAATTAGGAATTTCTCTGACGCACCAGGCGCATTAGACTAAAAATCCAGTAGAGATTTTAGTCTATCGGGGCGTAACCAGTGCTTCCTTTCTACCCGATATGGGGTTAGGATGGCTTTTTTATCCTTCGCTCCTGCTCTGGGAACCAGCTAAACAGGGGAAGCAAACGATTAAATAAAAAATTTTTGCCTTTTGATTTCTGTCTAACCAGAAGCATCTTTAGATCAGTAAAAGACATACGTAAGAGAAAATCTGACGGCGATTAATATATATACGATACAGAAATTCTATGCGATCGCATAGAATTACACGCTTGCAAAGCAGTGCATAATATAGTTACACTTTTTAAAACATTCTCATTTTTGCTTGGCAATGATAGACGCTTAAAAGGTGGCTGACTCAAGGGTAGTATTTCCCCATGTCCAAACGTCTTACAGGCGTTTGTCAGGTTCCCACAGAACCAGAGAGGAATTTTCCATGAGAAAATCTCTCGGCAGTTACACAGGCGATCGCTACCCTATAAAGTAAAACTACCCAGCGTCTAAAAATATTGCCAAACTAGCCACATAGTCTGATTTATCAAGACGAATTTGTGGTTAAATTCAAAATGCTGGCAATAAAAAAAACTCAGAGACTTTACTGACAGGAGTAAAGCAGCGCAGTAGGAGGATTAACCCCACCGCAGCAACTGTTCCCTCCCTCAGCATCTCAGTAATAAAATTGCTTTGTAAACATAATTCATTCATCGAGGAGGCGCGTAGTCGATGGGACTACCCTGGTACCGAGTACACACAGTCGTTCTGAATGATCCAGGTCGGTTGATTTCTGTACACTTGATGCACACAGCCTTAGTAGCAGGCTGGGCTGGTTCAATGGCACTGTATGAACTGGCTATTTATGACCCCAGTGATCCGGTTCTTAACCCCATGTGGCGGCAAGGAATGTTCGTCCTGCCCTTCATGTCACGTTTAGGTGTCACCGAATCCTGGGGTGGCTGGAGCGTCGTGACTGGTAACGCCGCAAGCGACCCTGGTTTCTGGTCATTTGAAGGTGTAGCCGTTGCTCACATCGTGCTTTCTGGTTTATTATTCCTAGCTGCTGTATGGCACTGGGTTTACTGGGATTTGGAACTCTTTAGAGACCCTCGTACCGGTGAACCTGCTCTAGACTTGCCAAAAATGTTTGGCATTCACCTGTTCTTATCTGGTTTACTTTGTTTTGGGTTTGGTGCTTTTCACCTCACCGGACTATTTGGCCCCGGTATGTGGGTCTCTGATGCCTATGGAGTCACTGGTAGCATCCAAGCAGTAGCACCAGAATGGGGACCGGCTGGGTTCGACCCATTTAATCCTGGTGGCGTTGTTGCTCACCATATCGCAGCAGGCGTTGTTGGCATTATTGCTGGTTTATTCCACCTCACAGTAAGACCCCCCGAACGGCTATACAAAGCCCTGCGGATGGGGAACATTGAAACCGTACTTTCTAGCAGTATTGCTGCGGTATTCTTCGCAGCCTTCATTGTTGCTGGTACGATGTGGTACGGTAACGCTACCACCCCGATTGAACTATTTGGCCCCACTCGTTATCAGTGGGATCAAAACTACTTCACTCAGGAAATTGAGCGTCGCGTCCAAACTAGCATGGCTGACGGTGCAACCCGTTCAGAAGCTTGGGCAGCAATTCCCGAAAAACTGGCTTTCTATGATTATGTCGGCAATAGCCCCGCTAAAGGTGGTTTATTCCGTACTGGTCCAATGGTTCAGGGTGATGGAATCGCCCAATCTTGGCAAGGTCACGCAGTATTCACAGATGCTAAGGGTAGAGAATTGACCGTGCGTCGTCTCCCCAACTTCTTTGAAACCTTCCCAGTTATCTTGACCGATGCTGATGGAGTTATCCGCGCTGATATTCCTTTCCGTCGGGCAGAATCTAAGTACAGTTTTGAACAAACTGGTGTCACAGTCAGCTTCTATGGCGGTGATCTCAATGGTCAAACCTTTACAGATCCAGCTGATGTGAAGAAGTTTGCCCGTAAGGCTCAAGGTGGCGAAATCTTTGATTTTGACCGTGAAACCTTGAACTCTGACGGTGTATTCCGCACTAGCCCCAGAGGTTGGTTTACCTTTGGACACGCTGTGTTTGCTCTGCTATTCTTCTTTGGTCACTTGTGGCACGGTTCTCGGACAATTTACCGAGACGTTTTTGCTGGTGTTGAAGCGGATCTTGAAGAGCAAGTTGAATGGGGTCTATTCCAGAAAGTGGGTGACAAATCTACCCGCCGGAAGGAAGCTCTCTAATTTTTGGGGACTAGGGATTGGGGAATACTTTTGTAATTACCCAATCCCCAACACCTAATCTCATAGACTGATAAAGTATCATTACTGGCTCGTTACGCAGGAGCTTTTAATATGGAAAGCGTTGCATATATCTTGATTTTTGCTCTGGCCATAGGTGTTCTTTTCTTTGCGATCGCATTTCGCGAACCCCCCCGCATTCAAAAGAAAGAAGAAGAATAGATTGCTCTTAGCAGAGATTTAAGGGCATCTAAACCTGTTATCCGCTGTTACCAATGGTGGTAGCGGCGGATATTTACATTTTGTCAATACCTTTGAAGGGTGAAATTCCCAAAAATATAGCAACCGCCAAGGACGTTAGGACATACACTGATCATAAAAGTTAGACACCGAAAGGTTTTTACCCTACTCCCCAGCTATAACTGATGAATAAATAAAAAGTTCCTAGAATATGTGATACAATATTCTATCTGGAAGTTAATATGTGTTAATACTAGCTTTTCTGCGCTAGGATAAAAAAAAGATGTAGGTGTCCCTCCCGCCTAGTGCCTTCGCATATACATCACGCCTATGCCACAACCCTTACGGAGACTAGAACCAGGAACAAATTAGCATGGTCAATCAGAACTTAACCGCTACAGAAATTGGATTCACTCACGAAGATTTCGCTGCTCTACTTGACAAGTATGATTATCACTTTAGCCCTGGGGATATTGTACCAGGAACAGTTTTCAGTATAGAGCCGCGCGGCGCTCTGATTGACATAGGGGCTAAAACAGCAGCCTACATCCCCATACAAGAAATGTCTATTAACCGGGTCGATGCCCCGGAAGAAGTTTTACAATCAAACGAAACCAGAGAATTTTTCATCCTGACTGATGAAAACGAAGATGGTCAGCTCACCCTTTCCATTCGTCGCATTGAATATATGCGGGCTTGGGAACGTGTGCGGCAGTTACAAGCAGAAGATGCTACTGTTCGTTCCGGTGTGTTTGCTACTAACCGTGGTGGTGCATTAGTACGCATTGAAGGATTACGCGGCTTCATCCCCGGTTCTCACATCAGCACCCGCAAACCGAAGGAAGAATTGGTAGGCGAAGAACTACCATTGAAATTCTTAGAAGTAGATGAAGAACGCAACCGCCTAGTTCTATCCCACCGTCGAGCGCTAGTTGAGCGGAAGATGAACCGCCTAGAAGTGGGAGAAGTGGTAATTGGTACAGTTCGTGGTATTAAACCATACGGTGCTTTTATAGATATTGGTGGTGTGAGCGGACTCCTGCACATTTCAGAAATTTCTCACGAGCATATTGATACACCTCACAGCGTGTTCAATGTCAATGACGAAGTTAAAGTCATGATCATTGATTTGGACGCAGAAAGGGGTCGGATTTCCTTGTCTACCAAGCAGTTGGAACCCGAACCCGGTGATATGATTAAGAACCGTGATTTGGTTTATGATAAAGCTGAAGAAATGGCAGCTAAGTATCGTGAACAGATGCTAGCTAAACAGCAAGGTATTACTGCTGCGCCTGCGGAAGCTGAAGAGGTTGTGGGTGCTGAAGAAGCCGTAGAAGCGACAACTGAAGAAGAAATCCCAGCAGCAACGGAAACTCAAGAAGAAGTATCGGCTGTAGCTGCTACTGAAGAAGAAACTCCAGCCGCAAGCGAAGAAGTATCGGCTGTAGCTGCTACTGAAGAAGAAGTTCCAGCAGCAACCGAGTCTGAAGAAGAGATTCCAGCGACTGTTGAACAGGAAGGTTGAGCCAAGTCTTGATTTAAACTCTGTTATGGATAGGGTAATGCTTCGCTACATTTAATAACAGCGACTGACAAGCCTTAAATGAACGCTAATAAGCTTGTAGTTATTAAACTATTAATTAAAGAGGGAACACCCCTCTTTTTTTGTGATGAATTGAATAAATAGGGTGAAATATTTTGGTAACTATTAAATGTAGAAACATCAGCTTTTCTAATATCCAGGCAATTTTTTTTGATAAAAATGGTACATTAGAAGACTCAGAAGCGTATTTGCGATCGCTTGGACAAAGAAGCGCGCGCATGATAGACGCTCAAATTCCCGGAATTGGCGAACCCTTATTAATGGCCTTTGGCATCAATAGCGATACCCTAGACCCAGCAGGATTAATATCCGTAGCTAGTCGCCGTGAAACCGAAATTGCCGCAGCTGCATATATTGCCGAAACTGGGAAAGGATGGTTTGAATCTTTAAAAATAGCTCGAAAATCCTTAGACGAAGCTGAAAAATATCTGGGTACAACTCCTGCGCCACTATTTCCAGGTACTTTGGATCTGTTAAAGTCCTTGTCAGCAGCCGGAATAAAACTCGGTATAATTTCCGCAGCAACCACAGCCGAAGTTAGTAATTTTGTCACACAACACGAGTTAACTGATTACATCCAGCTACAAAAAGGAGTGGATGACGGCCCCAGTAAACCAGATCCAATATTGTTTTTACAGGCTTGTGCAGCTTTGGGTGTAGAACCAGGTAATACATTGATGGTAGGAGATGCTGTTGGTGATATGCAAATGGCACGTAATGCTAAAGCCGCAGGTTGTATTGGTATCACCTGGGTAGGTAAATCAGATCATGTCCAAGGCGCGGATGTAGTGATTAATCAACTAGATGAAATAGTCATTAGTCATTAGTCATTGGTCATTGGTCATTGGTCATTGGTCATTGGTCATTGGTCATTGGTCATTGGTCATTGGTCATTGGTCATTGGTCATTGGTCATTGGTCATTGGTCATTGGTTGTTTGGGGTGCATAGTCGGGTAGTTAATACCATATTTTTATTAAAATGTCAAGCTTAAATGCTAGGATATGAATACCCGCAATTTTCACATTTGCTAGACAAGCCATGCAAAACACAGAAACAACCTTACCGCTTCGCCTGTGGACGGTTGAAGAATACCATCGGATGGCTGAGGCTGGGATTTTTGGTGTAGACGAGCGAGTGGAACTTCTAGAAGGAAAAATTATCTGGAAGATTGCTAAAGGAACAGCCCATCGGTCAGCAGTGGGGAGAACAGATAAGTTGCTGCAAAATCGTTTAGGAAATCGCGCCTGGATATCTATCCAAGACCCAATCAAGTTAAATGAACGCTCTGAACCAGAACCGGATATTGCTGTTGTTAAAGTCGATCCTTTAGACTACGCAGACCACCACCCGACACCATCTGAAGTTTATCTGATTATTGAGGTAGCAAACAGCAGTTTGATACTAGACTGCGAGACTAAAGCAAAAGCTTACTCCCAAGCCGGAATTACAGATTATTGGGTGCTAGATGTGATTAGCCGTCAATTGCACATTTTTCGGGAACCGACTCAGGAAGGCTATGAAAATAAAGTAATTTTGGCAGAAAATGCGACTATTTCACCGTTGGCGTTTCCTGATTTGCAAATTGTGGTTTTAGAAATGCTACCACCAGTCAGGTAATATTTTCGCTCAATTCTAGGATGGTTTAGCAAAAATTGTTAGCAAAACTGGTCCTAGTAAATAATGATGACTCAAACACAATAATCCAGCCGATGAGCCGAAAAGTTCACGTTGTTGAGGGCTATAGAGTCTAATACCACGAGGAGAAATCGGTAAAACTTGCGGTGCTGTATCTTTTTTGGTAGTGATGTCAACTAAGTAGAAGCGCCCGCCAGGTGAAAGTACCCGTGCTACTTCACTCAGCACTTGTTGAGGTTCCAAATAGTGTAAGAAGCTGATAGTACTAAAGACAGCATCAAACTGACCTTCACCAAACGGCAGAGACTCCGCTTTACCTTCAATATAAATTAAACGTGGATGGTGGCGATCGCTCTGTCTGGCTATTCGCAACATATTAGATGATAAATCTAATCCAGTGCCACGTACATCAGGAAATTCAGTTGCCAAGCGGTCAAGTAGTCGTCCAGTACCACAGCCCATATCAAGTATATTGGCTCCTTCGGCTAAATCCACATACTCCAACAACCGCTTGTGAATAGCTTGATAAATGACTGAAGGAAAAAGCCAATCATAGCTAAATGCCCATTGGTCAAAAAGCAGCTTTTTGTTACTGAGAAAGTTAAAAGTCATAAATCAACATTCCTTGTGGTCTGGGTCAAGCTTAAAGGGTAGATTTCACCCTTTACTGTCCATTTGAACAGCTTTTTTACATTCCGGCAATGTGTAAATTAAATCCCCTCTACGAGCCATTCGCAAGTCTGCGTTTCAAAGCGCTTTGTTATCTCGCTGATGAATGAGCTAAAGTTGGCTGGTATTTTGCTCAGTAGCTATCGGTAATTACAGGCTTACGGTTGTTACTTGCTTAAATCTATACTAAGCTAAGTCAACTCAACTGAGATTCAGGCTATTTATTGGTCTGATTTAATTACCCTGCTCAAATCCTGAATATCATCTATGACGCACATCTTGCTAGTTGAAGATGAAGTCAAACTAGCGCGATTTATCGAATTGGAACTAAGTTATGAAGGCTATCAAGTTAGTGTGGCCTACGATGGACTAACTGCGCTCACCGCAGCCAGAGAGTTAGATATAGACTTAGTAATTTTAGATTGGATGCTGCCTGGTTTGTCGGGCTTGGAGATTTGTCGCCGCCTGCGAAGTACAGGGGATCAAGTGCCAGTAATTTTATTAACGGCTAAAGATGAAGTCAGCGATGGGCATCGCGTTGCCGGTTTAGATGCTGGTGCTGATGACTACGTGGTTAAACCCTTTAGCGTTGAAGAATTATTAGCCAGAGTCCGCGCCCACCTGCGAAGAAATCAGGACGCAGACGCAGGAGATATTTTACAATTTGAAGACCTGAGTTTAAATCGCCGCACACGAGAAGTATTCCGGGGACAGAGGTTAATTGATTTAACTGCCAAAGAATTTGATTTACTAGAATATTTACTCACCCATCCGCGACAGGTAATTACACGCGATCGCATTTTAGAACAAGTTTGGGATTATGACTTCATAGGTGATTCCAACATCATTGAAGTTTACATCCGCTACTTGCGCCTGAAACTCGAAACCAATAACGAAAAGCGCCTCATTCAAACTGTGCGTGGTGTCGGCTACGTTTTGCGTGAGTGAACCATCTCTAAATCCGCTACACTTTGGGCAGGGCTTTGAGATTCCCATAATTAAGTTTTGGGACTTTTCTCTGCCCAACTATCTGAGTTTACCACCAATAAATCTGTACTTATTGGAGATAGGACTTACGCAAAAAACCTCCCAACCTCTCATGACTCTGTGTACTCTGCGTCCTCTGTGGTTCGTTTTTCCCTTCTTTGTGCGTAAGTCCTGGGAGATTTTGGGAATTATCCTGATCTGAGCAAAAACTCATTTAAATAATGGTTAGTTGTATGAGGATGCAGAAACTGGAATCTACAAGACCAAATACTAGACTAAGACCATATTAACGCCCCAAAAATGTTAATAATCAGTTTATTTTTAGCTACGCTTTTTTTAGCTTATTCAAATGGAGCAAACGACAACTTTAAAGGTGTAGCAACACTGTTTGGTAGCAGGCAAACCAGTTATCAAACAGCAATTTTATGGGGAAGTTTGACAACTTTTGCTGGTGCAGTAGCCTCAGTTTTCTGGGCTAGTAAATTGGTAGAAAAATTTACTGCTCAAGGTATATTTCCCGATGCGATCGCTAATGCACCAGAAATTCATTTAGCAGTAGCCATTACCACTGGTTTAACCGTCCTAGTTGCCGCCCTGACAGGATTTCCCATTTCCACAACTCACAGTATTACAGGTGCGCTACTTGGTGCTGGATTAGTAGCTATTGGACTCAAAGTGAATTTTGCAGCTTTAGAAAGCTTATTTATTTTACCGCTATTGTTAAGCCCTATTATTGCAATTTGTTTGGCAGCAGTAACTCATAAATTAGTTCAATATATCAACTCTAAATTGAATATACAAGCCAACCCAAGAATAATTGATACTTGCCACTTGATCAGTTCAGGCATTATCAGTTTTAGTAGAGGTTTCAATGATACACCTAAGTTTGTTTCAATCATTTTAATTATTGATTATTTTTCAGTGCAGGGAGGAATGCTGACAATAGCAATGGCCATGGGACTAGGTGGTTTACTCAACTCCCAACAAATCGCACAAACCATGAGTCAAAAAATTACCACCATGAATCATACACAGGGGTTATCTGCAAATATGGTAACTGGAATTTTGGTCATTGCGGCTAATCATTTTGGGCTTCCTGTTTCCATGACTCAAGTTTCAGTTAGTTCTATTTTTGGGGTAGGGCTGATTGACAACCAAGCGAAGACCCGTGTTTTTTATCAGATTTTATTTTCGTGGATTTTAACTTTACCTATTTCCACAATTATTAGTGGCATCATTTATAGATTATTACAATGATAGAAAAAGCAATTTGTGATTAATGACTGCAATTTGGCGAGCTTCAGTTTCCAGGTACTCAGAACTATGGTGAATCCCTGACAATTGCTAAATTGCTATAAATTGGCAGTTTCAACTGAAATTGATACTCGCCTGTCTAACTATACTGACCTGTGGGGAGATGCTTGAGGCGGCTGCCTTAACTACAAGCAATGCTAGCGTAATTGCATAAAAAAAAATTCCGTTACCAAAATTGTTACGAGTGTTCTGCCACTTTGGCATTACTTTATGATGGAACTTAGTTAAGCTCCTCACACTACACCAAAAGCCATGCAACATCATGTTGTATGGCTTTTTATTTTTCACGCCCACCTACGGACACTATAGGATGTCTAAATTCTGTCTTGGTGCGGAGAAGTCACGACTAGACAAACAAAACCTGCAAAAGCAGGTTATTTTGGATTAAGCTGTGTAAGCAGGCAATTGGATAACTAAAATAACCCGGATTAAGTTAGAATTTCAATGCCAACTCAGTTATTTAGGTTAATTTTGAATTTTCACACAGCTTCTACTGGCGTGACAAGCTTAAAATGATGCATTATGTTTCTCTTGTGGAACAGGCATCTTGCCTGTTCTTGGGGGACCAGTAGCCCACCCCACAATATTTATTATGCACAAAATTAGCTGTGTCACGCCACTACTGTGTTTTAGGATATTTGAGAAAATTTCGTTTAATTAAATCAATACTAAACTAGCCTTGACATCCTGGTTTTTTGATCCTTACCACCAAGAGCCATTGATATCTGCCGCAGAACAGGCTTCTTGGCAATTCCAAATTCGTGCGGCTACACCTGATGATTTGAATGGTATTGCCCAAATTATTGCCGAAAGCTTTCACGCAAATGATGGTTTCTGGGGATGGGCTTTTCCGCTACTACGTTTGGGTATTTACGAAGACCTCAAACATCGCTTGTCATCACCTGCACCCCATCATGTTTGTTTGGTTGCTATTGACACCAGTGCTGCTTCCACTCATAACTTAGTCGGAACTGTAGAATTGGGTGTGCGTTTCAATGATTCTTGGGTACAGACGGGCAGGAGTTTTCCTTATCTGTCTAATTTAGCTGTTCACCCCAAATACCGTAGGCATGGTGTTGCTTCAGGGCTATTGATTAGCTGTGAAAAATTCTCTCATCAGTGGGGATTTCAAGATTTATACCTCCATGTTTTGGAAAATAACCATCAGGCACGGCAACTTTATTTTAAGCTGGGATATAAGGCGCATAATTTAGAATCTCATTGGAATAGATTTTTCCTCAGACGCTCTCGGCAAATATTGTTGCATAAACATCTGAGCATTTAAGTTGATGAAATTATCTAAATTTTATGTGAAGAAGAAAAGTTGATCATTTTGAGCTATCAAAAGATTCACTCTTGTATTTTGATTTCAATAAAAAATCACTGAACTATGTGCATTCTAATTAGACATGATATGTTATGTAAATTTGAGGGGTTAGATCAAGAGTAAGTGCTTTAAAAAATAAAAGATAGACTATAATAGAACAGCCATAGAATTACGCTTCATAAAATTTCAACACCTCATACTATCTTTATATTTAGTAATTCATCTTTATAAAAAATTTAAAAATATGAGCTATTTTTCGTCCACAAATTCTACTAAATCTTCTAGAATATTCTTAATTATTTACTAATCCAATTCTGTTTTTTTATATCTAAGTTAAATCAAGCAGTCAGCTTTTGTTATCAAGAAGTTTTAAATAAACATCAAAAATCTGATTTTATTTCACCCAAGTTACTGCTAAAAGTACATAACACTACCACTTATCTGCAAGCTCAAGAACACATGGATAGCGAAAGCTACCGACGCTATCAAGCTGCTATGGTATCAACCTACTACCCTGACACTATTCTCCTGAACCATCTTTTCATGACAGATGGAATTGAGCAGTCATACGGCTCGGATATCCTCACACTTCTGCAAAGTGGTCAGGTTTTTGTTGTTAATAGTCGTAACCATAATGGTTTAATACTCTTTAAACGCTATCATGCAGAATTTGCTGGGCCGGGTGCAGCAGTTGGCGGGAATTATGATAGTGATTGTGAAAGAGTACTGCCCATAGGTAATTTGTCTTTATTAACTCCCGAAACTTATGAGGAACGTCAGAAGGCTTATTTAATTAGACGACAGTGGATTCGCTTAATCAAGCAAATTACAGAGAACCCGCTTCCTCAGCAGCGAGTCCAGAAAATTTTAGATCAATTTGAACAATACTTTCCACTACCAATGGTGGCTCAAATGCCTGATATTGTCTTTGCCCTTTTAGTAGGGGTGTTGCCACAAACGGTAGGAATAGTACGCCGTTTGGGCAATGAGTTGGATGGAAAGTTTAATTATTGAATCATTAAAATTCCAGATTTGCCAAAGCAGCTTGTATTCTATTCAAGGTGCGGGTGTTTTCGTCTGATGTGCCGATAGTAATTCGCAATCCTCCGCTAATTTGGCGTACAAGAGTGCCATTTGTCTTAAGTTTTTGGTGAAGACTTTTTAAGGTAGAATTTTGTGTGTCAGAGTTATTGGCTTCAAGACGAAGGAAAATAAAGTTAGCAGCACTTTTTGTCACTTGTAAGGCGGGATGTTGGGATAAAACTTTGATAAGTTTGTCTCGTTCATCCAAAGTTGGGGAAATTGCTTCGAGCAAAAGTTGGCTATTTTGCATAGCAGCTAAGGCCGCAGCGATGGAGAAGCTAGGAAGATTATAAGGTAAACGGACTTTTTCTAAGATAGCGATCGCCTCTGGATGTGCGACACAATAACCCACTCTTAACGCTGCTAACCGGAAAGCTTTAGAAAAAGTCCGGAGAATCAACCAGTTAGGACGCTGTGCTAATTCACCAACTAGGGTAGTCTGGCTAAATTCAAAGTAAGCTTCATCAATTACCACCAAAATCTGCTCACCCAAACTTCTTAACCATGACAATTCCGCCGCAGTTAAACAATTACCAGTCGGGGAATTGGGATGCACCACAAAAACCACCCGAATCGGCGGATTTTGAGTTTCTTCAATCGCAGATTGGGCAGCTTTTAAATCAAGTTCAAAATTATCTGGATTTCTGTCCACCGTCACCACAGGAATTCCCAAAGTTTTGGCTAAAATTCCATACATGGAGAAAGTGGGATTGGCGACTAAAATTGAGCCTTCTCCTCCCAGACAGGTGGCGATTAACAAAGAGCGGATTAGTTCATCTGAACCATTACCTAGAGAAATATTGGCAGCAGTAAATACAGATGAAGTCAGTGATGCTGACTCATTCACATATTGAGCGATCGCATCCTTAAGTGTCCCATGTCCACCATCAGGATAACGATTTGTTTCAATTACTTGCTGATATGTCCAAGCCAGCTTTTCTTTTAACTCTGATGGCAAATCATAGGGGCTTTCGTTGGTATCCAGCCGATCCAACTGCACGGGAACTCCTGCGGCTGTATCACTGCTGGGGTGGGGTTTATAAGCGTTAAATTGGGCTAAGTCTGACCGGATAAAGGGAAGCATAATTTTAGTCATTAGTCATTGGTCATTGGTCATTGGTGACAGAGGCGTTGTAATATTTCTTCTTGATATTGTGCGGCATCTGTCACGAAATTATAACTTAGGGGAAGCGATCGCCCATGCCCATAATGGTAAATCATCAAATATTGTTCTTCTTGCCAACGCTCTCCTAGCTGGGGTAACCAATGGGATAAAAACCCAAAAGCTGGTGCTAGCAAAATCAGGCGTTGCACTTGTGGATATTGCTGTGCTAAATGGGCAGATGTCAAACCGCCTAAACTAGAACCAATGAGGGTTACTGGGGTTGAATGATCAGGAAATTCGGCTGCAACTTGAGTTATCTGGCGAGTGATAGTTAATTGCGAAAAATCCCCAGCATTCAAATCGGGAATTTTCAGCTTTGTCTGAATTTCGGCAAAGCGATCCCTGATATTCTGTGCTTTAGCAGATTTTGGGCTGGAGGCAAAACCGTGTAGGTAGATGTAGTCATCCACAATGGAAAAAGTTCTGCAACTATTACCAGTATCGATGGAAAGGATTCCCAAAAAATAAATTAGAAATAAATTATCCAAATTGTGGGGTGGGCATCTTGCCCGCCCGAACTACGAATGAGTCAAATCACTTTAGCTTTTAGTCATAAACATTCCTGGCGACAGAGGAATAAATTAGCCATCATCAGATTATAGATAGATAAATTTATCCCCTTGAGTTGCTTAAGATAGTTCCAAGATGAAATGATAGGATTGGAATTGTGTCTGAAGAACAAAAACCAAAAAATAATAATCAAGAAACTACTCCCAGCGCTTCTGGTGGCTATCAAACTCCAGTTGAACCTGGTATTCGCAAGACTGGAAATGCTGCACAAACTGAGGCTCAAGAAGGTGCTAAACCTGAAGCACCAGGAGAAGATACTGTTGCTGGTAGTCCCAATCAGGGAACCGAATCGCGTTAATTTCTAGGAATTATGCCATTTAAAAGGCGATCGCACCATTAATTACCCTTCAAATGCGATCGCCTTTATCAGAACTTTAAATTACAACTTCTTCCCGTTGGCAATCAAAAACCACCGTGAACGAAGCATGAGGTGTGATCTGGCTTAAGTGTTGCATATAACCCTCTGCATCAGAACGACTGCGGAAACGAGCCACAATTTCCCGTTGTGTATCAGGAAGTAAACGAGCGATCGCCCAAGAATTCAGACGTGCTTTGTAGGCGATTGCTTGAGTCGCTGTATTGGCAGCTTTGTGGTCAGTATTTTGTGGCATGATTTATCTAAATTACGTGATTTTTTGTTAAGAGCTTTACAGACTTTTGTGGCAGGGGTGAGCTAATGCATTTTTTTATGTGCTGCCACCTTGTTATTCCATTCTTCCTAAATTGTCAATACTGTTCGCTACATTTTAGACCTACTAAGTTGAAATTTTTTATTAGCTATGAACTTCAAAGCTTTAACTTGCAAACTATGCAAAGAATAAAAATAAATTTCAAACAGACAAGAGTTATATTTTTGCTACTTATAGCATCGTATATTACAAGTAGTTCTAGTAAACAAAGTTACCGTTAAATTATGTTTCAAAAAATACTAATTTCTTTGAAACTGCAAAAATTAACTAAACTATTTATAGCGTTTACTAGTCTGCAAAAGATCCGGATTTATCTGTGTTATGACTTACGCTCAGAGGTTCTAGTACAGCACGGCATCAATAAGGATACCATTTCAAAAAGTTCAAAATCTCGAAATCAAAGCCTTTGGACTTTTGACGAACGCCCTGCGGTACTAGCGCCAATCATCGATAGAAAAAACATCTGGGCGATTATATCCAGGATCATTGGGTTTATGCATTGCTACTCCGATGATGTCACTACGAAAACCACAAGCCAACATTCTTAAGTAAGCTGACTCTCGACTAGTATTAATTCCTGCAACCAATCTAGACATCCCCAGAGTTACAAAATTAGACCCGACTAATTTACCATCAACCTCAGCAGCGAAAGCACGATTGGGATTAATTTTCCAACGGTGAGAAAAATAAGCTATGTCCTTGTAAAATTCAGTTGGTTCCGGGAGTCCGACAAAAGTGCCAAAGGCCAGCCGAAAAATATGGTCAGCTGTGCCTAAATCATGAGCTTGTAGTAGGCTAATCGAAGTATTCATCATCCTGGATTTTAGCTATTACTATGCTTACGGCGTTTTAATTCCGCCTCAATGGCTTCCACAACAGTTTCAATTACCTTAACTCTCGCATAGTATTTGTCATTAGCAGCAACAATTGTCCAGGGAGCCGTGGGGGTAGTGGTGCGCTGAATAGCCTGATTGACGGCGACATCGTAATGATTCCACTTTTCCCGATTGCGCCAGTCATCATCGGTGAGCTTATACTGTTTAAAGGGGTCATTTTGGCGGTCTATAAAACGCTGAAGTTGTTCCTCTGGGCTAATGTGTAGCCAGAATTTCACTAAAACATAGCCTGCACTGGTTAATTGAGCCTCAAATTCATTAATTTCCCGGTAGGCTCTGCGCCATTCGATTGCCGTAGCAAAGCCTTCCACACGCTCCACTAACACCCTTCCGTACCAGGAACGGTCAAAAATCCCAATTATCCCAGCCGTGGGTAATCGTCGCCAAAATCGCCAGAGGTAATGATGAACTTTTTCTTCATCTGTGGGAGCAGCAAAGGGATAAACAAAGTAACTGCGAGGATCGAGAATATCGGTCAGCCGCTTAATAGCCCCGCCTTTACCGGCTGCATCCCAGCCTTCAAACATCACCAGTACAGGAATTTGATGCTTATGGATGCTTAATTGCAATTTGCGTAGTTCTACCTGTGCGTCAGCTAATTGCTCATCGTAGTCGTTTTCTGAAAGACTTAAGCTCAAATCAGTTTGCGCCAGTAAGTCAGACTCCGTGGTTTCTAATTCCGTCTGTGCAGGTAAAGCGGGAGCGGGAAGCTGAATTTTCAGTCTATCTAAAGCCGCAGTTAAAGTGGTAGCCAGGTGGGTGAGTACCTTCACTTGCGCCCACCGTTCCGAGTCAGCCTCAACTAAAGTCCAAGGAGCAACGCCGGTACTGGTTTGCACTAGCATCTCTTCTGCAAAGCTGGCGTAGCGGTCATAGTGTTTTGCTTGCTTCCAGTCTGCTTTTCGCACTCGCCAAGCGGTTAATTCATCTTTGGCGTAGTCTTTTAAGCGACTTTTCAATTCTTTACGACTTAGATGCAACCAAAATTTAGCGATCGCAGCTCCATCATCCACCATTTGGCGCTCAAAGGAGTTAATTTGCCCCATGATTTTCAGGACTGTGGGAACTTGTTCAGTACCGACGCGCTCAAATAAACGTTCTTCTAAAACATGAGTATACCAACTGTGATAGAAAAAGCTGATATGACCTTGGGCAGGTAATTTTTGCCAAAATCTCCAGAGGAAGGGGTATTTGCGTTCTTCTTCACTCGGTGGCCAGATAGGATGTACCTGAAATCCACGAGGGTCCATGTAAGAAACCATTTGCTTGACTAGCCCACCCTTACCAGAAGCAGCCCATCCTTCCAAGACCACAATTACAGGCAATTTTTTATCCCAACAGGCATTTTGCAGTTCCCGCAGTTGATACATCAGCCTGTCAATTTCTGATTTATAGGTGGCTTTATCTAAGGAAAGGGTTAAATCTAGTGTATCCAGCATAGGAACTTTGTTATCTCTATATTGCTGGATTATGACATTTGTGTACTCAACTTGACATCCTGGCGTGTAGCGGGAGATTTCAAAGATGACTCTCATGCTTCAGTAAGTCGGCACAAATAAACCAAACTTCACCAAATTGCGTTGCTCTCGATGATAATTAGCTATTACGTCAAATTTTATATTTTAATAGCGGAATTAAATTCAATTTTTCCATTAAAATGGAATACTAAATACAGAATTGACGCGTTAACTTAGCTATCGTCTGAGGTTTGACCGTGACCGTGCGCTTGCCATCCTTAACTAATCCCCCACAAACAGAAAATCACAATCAGTCTGGTGTGACTCAATCGCCAGTCGTCGCGCCCAAGCGTGAAACTGGTGGTTTTGCTCTGCTTGACAGTCTCGTCCGCCATGAAGTTGAATACATTTTTGGTTATCCTGGTGGGGCAATCCTACCAATTTACGATGACCTCTACAAAGTAGAATCAACTGGTGCTATTAAACACATTTTAGTCCGGCACGAACAAGGCGCAGCTCACGCCGCCGATGGCTATGCCCGTGCTACTGGCAAAGTCGGAGTATGCTTTGGTACTTCTGGCCCTGGGGCAACGAATTTAGTCACAGGCATCGCTACAGCCTACATGGACTCTATTCCCATGATTGTGGTGACAGGACAAGTGCCACGGGCATCGATTGGTACGGATGCCTTTCAAGAAACGGATATCTACGGAATTACCCTACCAATAGTCAAACACTCCTATGTCGTGCGCGACCCTAAAGACATGGCGCGCATTGTGGCTGAAGCTTTCCACATCGCTAGCACTGGACGACCAGGGCCAGTTTTGATTGATGTGCCTAAAGATGTGGCGTTGGAAGAATGCGACTATGTACCCGTTGCACGGGGAACTGTAAAATTACCGGGATATCGTCCCACTGTTAAGGGAAATCCTCGGCAAATCAACGCGGCAATTAAGTTAATTCGTAACAGTCACCGTCCTTTATTATATGTCGGTGGTGGGGCGATCGCATCTAACGCCCATGCAGAAATTAAAGAACTAGCTGAGTTATTTAATATCCCCGTCACCACAACCTTAATGGGTATCGGTGCATTTGATGAACATCACCCCCTGTCTGTGGGAATGTTGGGGATGCACGGTACAGCTTACGCTAACTTTGCAGTGACAGATTGCGATTTATTAATCTGCGTCGGCGCGAGATTTGACGATCGCGTAACTGGTAAATTAGATGAATTCGCTTCCCATGCCAAAGTAATTCACATCGACATCGACCCCGCAGAAGTCGGTAAAAACCGAGTTCCTGAAGTACCAATTGTGGGTGATGTGCGTCAGGTTTTGGTTGACTTATTGCGTCGCTGTCAGGAAACAGGGATTAAGAACATACCCCACAAAAATCAAGAGTGGTTGCATTTAATTAACCGTTGGCGACAAGACTACCCCCTAGAAGTGCCTCAGCATCCCGATAGCATTTCACCCCAAGAGGTAATTGTGGAAGTTGGTCGCCAAGCCCCCCACGCATTTTATACTACAGACGTGGGTCAACATCAAATGTGGGCAGCACAATTCCTAAAAAATGGCCCCAGACGCTGGATTTCTAGCGCTGGTTTAGGAACAATGGGTTTTGGTGTCCCGGCGGCTATGGGTGCAAAAGTAGCATTCCCTGATGAAGAAGTTATCTGTATCAGTGGTGATGCTAGTTTCCAGATGTGTTTGCAAGAATTGGGAACCCTAGCACAGTATGGCATTAATGTCAAGACTGTAATTTTGAATAATGGTTGGCAGGGAATGGTGCGCCAATGGCAACAAGCCTTCTATGGTGAGCGTTACTCATGCTCAAACATGGAAGTAGGGATGCCAGACATTGAGCATTTGACAAAAGCCTACGGTATTAAGGGCATGGTAGTTCAGACTCGTGAGGAATTACAAGGTGCGATCGCCGAAATGCTAGCACATAATGGCCCCGTTGTCATGGATGTCCGAGTCACCAAAGACGAAAACTGTTACCCAATGGTAGCCCCAGGTAAAAGCAATGCTCAAATGATTGGTTTACCTATACAGCAACCAAAAGTTGTAGTCGAACCTGTTTCTTGTAACCATTGCGGGACAACAAACCCTCCTACACACAACTTTTGCTCTGAGTGTGGCACTAAATTATAGGGCATAGAGTAGACATCTGGTGAAAAAGAATGTAGAGACGTTCCATGTCTCTACATGGGTTTCAGGTGAAGCATATTTAAATTCGGGCGTTGCTGATTTCAAATATGAATTTGTTTCACGCAAAGGCGCATTCGGCGTTCGCGCAGCGTCCCGAAGGGAAGCCGTTCCCGAAGGGTAGGCGCAAAGGTATGAAGAAGAAGAAAGGTTATTTTGGCATTTCATACTTTGATTCAGCAACGCCTAAATTCGGTCGATGTCTATTTCAGTTAAGCAATTTTTTCCAACTTTTCCTTCTCTCTCTGCGTCCTCTGCGCCTGGTGCGGTTAGAGAAAACCTTTTTTATCATAGGATAAAAACTACGAAGGACGAATTATTATATTAATGTCTAAAAAAATCACTATTAGCTTGCTGTCGCTGTTTCTGAGTACTCAAATTGCGGTAACTCAACAAACAGCTAAAGCGCAAATACAAACACCAGTCACACCGACAACCAGCACAAAAACAATTTGTCCCGCCCAACTAAAGTCAGCAGTAGATGCTGTCACAAACAGCCCGGAATTTAACCGAGTGCGCTGGGGAATTTTAGTCAAAAATCTGGCTGATGAACAAACTCTTTATAATAGAGATGCTGAAAAATACTTTAATCCAGCTTCTAACACCAAATTACTCACAACAGCCGCAGCTTTAGAACAATTGGGTGCAGATTTTCGCATTCGTACCTCTGTTTATCAAGATAGCGATGGTGTTTTGCGTGTAGTCGGTAGAGGAGACCCCAGTTTAAAAGTACCACAACTGCAAGAATTAGCCCAGCAATTACAGCAACAAGGAATTACGCAAATTAATCAGTTAATTGCTGACGATAGTTATTTTCAAGGTGAAATTGTTCATCCGAGTTGGGAATGGGAAGACTTAGCCGCTTATTATGGCGCACCAGTTAACAGTTTAATTGTCAATGAAAATGCTTCTCTATTTACAGTTTCCCCCCAAACCATAGGAAAACCATTACAACTCAAGTGGAATGAACCCTTTGAAGCATATCAGTGGCGAGTGGAAAATAATTCTGTAACTACCGAGAAAGATGAATCGGGTTTTGTTGCAGTTAGCCGTGACTTAAAAGGGCCAGTGTTGCGAATTCAAGGACAAATGGCTGTAAATTCTAATTCTACTATGAGAGCGATCGCTGTTTTTGACCCCGTGCAAAATTTCTTGCGACACTTCCGCCAAACTTTGGTAAAATCAGGAATTACTGTGAGTCAGATGTCTAATGGTACGAGTGGTAAAAATGAAAGAGAACTAGCAGCAGTAGAATCACCACCTTTATCTGAGTTGTTAAAAGAGACAAATATTAATAGTAATAATTTGTATGCGGAAGCTTTATTGAGGGCTTTAGCTAAACAACCATTAGAAAATAATCAAACTACAGCTGATGCAGGTTTAGAAGTTGTCAAATCTAGTTTAACTAAATTAGGAGTAGATCCCACAAGTTATATATTAGTAGATGGTTCTGGCTTATCTCGCAAAAACTTAATTAGTCCCCAAGCTTTGGTGCAAACTTTACAAGCTATGGTAAAATCACCACAAGCTGAACTTTTTCGGGCATCTTTACCTGTTGCGGGTGTAAGCGGAACTTTAAAAAATCGCTTGGGTGATACCTCGGCTGTAGGAATTGTCCAAGCCAAAACAGGCACGATGACAGGTGTAGTTTCCCTTTCAGGATATGTAAATTCGCCCAATTATCAGCCCTTAGCTTTCAGTATAATTGTCAATCATTCGGAACAACCCGCTAGAATTGTCCGCCAATCAATGGATGAAATTGTCGTTTTATTAACACAATTAAAGCGCTGTTAAATTTCCTCACCTCCTCCTCTGGTGCGCCTGGTGCGCCTGGTGCGTGATATCAACTCATAATTCCAACTTTTCCCGCAGAATTTCCTGAATTATTTCTTGCACTGCTGCTTGACTTAAACTACCATCAACCCGTATAATGCGAGATGGATAAGATGCGGCTAACTCTGAGTAACCTTGCTGAACACGCCGATGAAAATCAATTGTCTCTTGTTCAATACGGTCAAACTTATCGCCTTGTTTCCTAGCTAGTCCCACCTCCACATCAACATCTAGCCAAATAGTTAAGTCGCTTTCTAACCCAGCAGTAGCAATATAGTTGAGTTGATTAATTAAGCTCATGTTCAAAGCCCGACCATAACCTTGGTAGGCAGTGGTAGAATCAGTGTAGCGATCGCACAATATATATTTTCCTGCTGCTAAATTGGGTTTGAGTTCTTGTTCTACGTGTTGTGACCGGTCAGCAGCATACAATAATAATTCTGTCACCTCAGCAATTGGTTGATTCTCTACCTTCTCTAGTAAAAGCCGGCGCAGATGTAAGCCTAACTCTGTTCCCCCTGGTTCACGAGTCACAACCACGGAGATACCTAAATTTTGCAACCATTGACAACAAAGCTGCATTTGGCTAGTTTTTCCGCAGCCTTCCACCCCTTCAAATACAATGAATTTACCCGCCATGCTTTTTCAGTGAATTTAAATAGACTTGTTCTACTTCATGAATATTTTTATTGATTTTTTTATACACAAAAAAGCACTTGAGAATTTTGCTTACTCAAGTACTTTTTTGTAAAAGTTAATACCAGTTCACTTGTTTGCTGCCACATTTGAAAACTGCAATACGGCTTTGGGCGAAGCATTGCCAGAATTACTTGTAACAAACATTGGGTGAAGTGGTAGCACTCCTTGCACTATATCAATAGTAGCTCTTCTAGGATCAAATCGAACATTTTATTCGTGAAACTTTATTAAGTGATGTTCGTTATAAATAATGCCCCATACTTGGTAGCTATTAAAACTCAACTTTTTTGGGGTCATAGCTACAGTGTATAGCTCCTGTTTCAATTTAAAGCAGATTTCGGAACACTCCACCAAGCTAAACCATAGGGTTGAGTGGCTTCGTTGACCTGTTCACGGAACTGGACACGGATTTTATAATTACCAGTAGCAGGAACAGGGCAGAAAATATGTTCTACACTGTCAATTTTACTAACTGAGCTACAAACAACCCCAGCATCTGAATTTTGAGCATCTGCTTTGATTAAGTATAAGTCGAGGTTATTCAAACCGCGATCGCTAAAAGTTTCCCCCAGATCATATTGCTTGTTTTTATTAGTATCATTTAGATCAACTAACCGATTCCAAGTCAGAGTAATACTGGCATAACTGCCCTGTTTTAAAGGTTTATCGAAGGTATAATCTACAGTAGAACCCACATCCACCGTGCCATAATTCCAACCAACAGCAGCGACTGTGCTAGATGGCTGCCATTGACCAGCGCTAAATTGCTGATAAGCTCGAAAAGTATTTAAATGACCCGTTCCCATTTGAGCATCCAAGGGAATTTGGGGGTCTTCATAAGCATCAGAAGCCAGCCAGTTTTGATTTTGTTTATCAATCAGCGTCCGAGTCATCCCCAGGCGCAAGCCATCACCACTATCTTGCAACTTGTCTGCTGAATTCAACAATACAGCCTTCATCACTTGATGACGGCGAGCATCAATAGTCCAATAGCGTTGTTTATTCTGTAGCTGTCGGTCTCCAAATTCCTGCAACAAAGCCACAGTGGCGGTAACTTGAGGCGCGGCAAAACTTGTCCCTGTCACCTTATTCAACTTACCATCTGGATTGAGCATGGGAATATTACCTCCCGGTGCAACCAAACCGATAGAACGACGACCATCGATATTAAACTCCTTACCAGCTAACCGAGCAGTGGCTCCCTGCTTGCTAGCAGCCAGATTGGAAACGTCAACTTTATTAAAAATACCTCCTCGGCGGGATGAAAAAGCAACGTTGATTCCGTTATAATTATCTGTGGGAATGGGAATACCTCCTCTGCCTTGATTACCTGCGATCGCATAGAGAACATCATGAACGCGAGTAGACCAGTCTAGGCATAAAGTTAGTAAAGCCTGACCGTCTAAAACAGGATTAGGACGGGGATCACGGCTAAGAGGTTCACCAAAGCTAAAATTAATCGCCCGGACATCACCACCATTTTGTAAAGCTATGTGTTGTGCTGTTAAACACTCTTCTGGCTGACCCATGTTTCTTGTAGAACCCACCCCAGACGAATATAATCGCGCCCTTGGGGCAACTCCAGGTAGAGCTTTATCTCGACTAACCATTACACCAGCAACATTGTAGGCGTGGGAGTCAACACCAGTGTTAGATTTAGCTGGTTCATTGCGTAAAAACACTGCTGCTAAGGAAATGGCACGATTTTCCGATACTGCCTTATCCAACCCAAACATTCCCGGACGACCAATTTCCACCTGACCAATGCCAATCTTGCGCCCCAATAGATCATAAGGAGGTTGGTGTAATCTTAGAGCATCAATGCCATTAGTGCCTATAGAACTTTGTAAAGAGGAAGCAAGTACAGGCGCACTTAAGCAAGAAGCACTCAATCCCCAAATTATCCACCTTAGTTTTTTGCCCATTGTTTAGTTGTTAATTCGTTAGTAGTTATTAATTATTGTTTATCAAGATAATTTCGGTTGCTTCCCTGTTTAGGGGTATTTCTTTTGCAGTCTTAACAGGACGGGATCAAAGTTATCTGAATTGGCTCAAGATTTTGTTACAATGCTTACAGACGAGAACGCTTTAAAACCCACTAACCATGACCCAAAAACCATCTCAAAAGCCCATTGTGATCTCTCCATCTATCTTATCAGCAGATTTTAGTCGTCTAGGCGACGAGATTCGGGCTGTAGATGCCGCCGGAGCTGATTGGATTCATGTTGACGTAATGGATGGTCGTTTCGTACCTAACATTACAATAGGTCCTCTGGTTGTGGAGGCAATTCGCCCAGTGACAACCAAGCCACTGGATGTCCACTTGATGATTGTGGAACCAGAAAAGTATGTAGAAGATTTTGCCAAAGCAGGTGCTGATATTATTTCCGTACATTGCGAGCATAATGCTTCCCCCCACCTGCACCGGACATTGGGACAAATCAGAGAACTAGGAAAGAAAGCCGGCGTTGTACTCAACCCCGGTACTCCTTTAGTGCTAATTGAACACGTTCTCGACCTGTGCGATTTAATCCTGATTATGAGCGTTAACCCCGGCTTTGGCGGTCAAAGCTTTATCCCCGGTGTATTGCCCAAAATCCGTCAATTGCGCCAAATGTGTGATGAGCGCGGTTTAGACCCCTGGATTGAAGTGGATGGGGGACTCAAGGCTAATAATACTTGGCAGGTTTTGGAAGCTGGAGCTAATGCGATTGTGGCTGGTTCAGCTGTATTTAAAGCCCCAGATTACGCTGAAGCTGTGTCATCTATTCGTAATAGTAAGCGCCCTGCACAAGAATTGGCAAAGGTTTAATTGTTTCGCCATCTAAATAAGTACGTTGAGAACCTCCCCAATTAAATTCGGGAGGTTCTATTATTTTATACAAAATTAGTAATTTTAACTACTGGCAAACACTTTTACCATTAGCTTTAGTAACAGAGAAGGCATCAAATTCGCCTACCTCAAATTCGCCGCTCACGGTTACTTGATCACCAGCCGATATGGACCGGGTAGTATTATCTCCACAGATATCATAAGTATCAACTGTGATGGAACGACCACTGGTGTTTAAGCGAAATCCATCTTCCCAAACTCGCTGAACTCTACCAGAAAAGGAATTACCTTGATTTTGAGCAATTGCTGGTACAGATGCCAGAATGACAACACCGAGAAATAGGAATCTTGTGGCAGTTAGTTTCACGATTTAACTCCTGAATTCTGAGAAGTGTGAAGAATTGCTTAATAATTTCAGAATATCAGATTCAACTAGATTGCAGGATAACCAGTTTCTATCATTGGAATCAGCAGAAATCTATCGGTATTGTCAAAAAGAAGGGTGTGGGGGGTTGGCTACGCTCAAGCGCAACGTAACCCACCTTTCTCACTTACTTGCGACTACCTAACCACTTAGCGGCTGCAATCCCAATCAAACCGGCGACAATGGGATTGCTGAGAAACTTCATAATTGCTGGTTGTTCCGCCAGTACATCCCGGAAAATATCAGGGTGGTTGTGATAAGCGAAAGATGCAAGTTTACTCACATCATCAGCGCTCATTCGGTTAGGGTTGCGGGTGGAAAGATTTAATTGTTGTTCTAAGCGTTTGTCGTCTAAATTTCTCGATTTAAATTCTTTGAAAAAAGCCCTAGCTACATCATCCCGTTCATTGGGTTTGATTTGGGCGATCGCCTTTTGTAATTCTGGCTCCATTTGGCTCGGAGGTATCCGTTCAGGACTTACAGACTTACCAAATAACTGACGACGTTGGTCAGGTGTTGTCCTCTGAGCAAAATCATCAAAGTTGTCATAGGAAACATCATCAAGAGATTCTACATTACCCCCAGACAAATCTTGCATAATTTGCCGTCTGTACTCTTCGCTACTTGTCACTTTACTTACTCCTTGTTTTCCATCAAATTAGCTATACTGAATTTGATTAGTCGCCCTGTCATACTGAGTAGTCAAAATCAACTGTTTGTCCGGGCCATATACCAAAACAGTTAAATTTTGATCGGGAAAGTTTTTCTGAAAACCTTGAACTAAAGATTTTGCTAGAGGTCGCACCTCGTTAGGGCTAACTTGAGGAGAAATGACAACACCTAGCTTATTGTTATCCCTGACATAAGCATCCTTAATTAATCCCCTAGATGTTTCTACAACCCAGTCACCAAAACTTTGTCCGGATGGGGTGTTACCTCTCTCTAGCTGCGCGTAAGTGACATCACGTCCAACTTGTGGGGTAGCAGTGCGGTCGGGTTCTGTTACAGTACCGCCACCACAAGCAGTAGTTATTGTTAACACTAAAATTAATATGAAAGCGATCGCAATTTTGCGACTCTGCTCCAGCAGATTCATGTTTTACCTCTCATAGTAAAATAGCTACAAACTATGTAGTTTGATTTACATAAATAAAATGATTCTTTAATTTATTAACAGGGTTTGGTGTAGATGTAACTATAAAAAAATATCTTTTAGCTGACTTAAAAATCAACCTCTCTTTGCTAGTGAGAAAGTAAATAAGCAATAATAGCCTCTACTTTCTCTTTCTCATTTGAAATAAAAAGGGTATAGCCAAGATTTTTAAACAGTTATGACCTTGGCAGAATCAGATTAAACCCAGTTAATATTTCTCAAGATTTTGCAAAGAATCAAATTTCTAATTTAGCTTTTCTTTCGCTTTATCTTTGATGTCTTCTACACCGTGACGCAGTTGACTTTCGGCTTGTTTTGCTTTACCTTCAGCCTTATCTTCTGGATCTCCGGTAACATTTCCCAGTGCTTCTTGAGCTTTACCTTCGATATTTTTCGCTGTGGCTTTGGCGCGATCTTCTATGCTCATGTTGCACTCCTATTCTTCTTACCTTTATACTGTAGTTAAATTTTGCATTACCCTCTTCGGCCATAAGGTACATTAGTTATCTATATAAAAAGACTGATTATTAAAGCAAGTTAAATATTTTATTTCATAAAAAACCCGGTTATGTTATGTAACCGGGTGATCGTAGTTATACTATTTTTATGACTAATCGAGAAAACCCATCATAATTCCTGACTCATCAGTCTCATTGGGTGCTGTTGGACGGTTCCCGAAGGAGGAATAACTATCAGAAATTGCTAGTGTACTGGAACCAATGGGACGAATACCAGATAAGTTCATCGTGTCAACAATTTCAAATGTATGAGCGCCGATGGGGCGAATTCCCATAATATTAACTGTATCAGCTACTACCAAAGTGCTGACACCAATAGGGCGGATTCCAGAAATTTGGACTGTCCCAGCAATTTGTAGCCCACTGCTACCTATGGGACGAACTCCAGCAACGGACAGTTTCCCTTGCTCAGAGCCGTTTTCGACTTTATCTGTATCCAAATTATTATCCTGCTTATTTTCAACTTCCACTGTATTTTCTCCCTTTAGCTTGGTATCCTGTTGTCGAGGATCGATTTCTTAACCAGTGCTGCTAACACTCATAAAAGGATACCTCTGGTTTATTAACTGAATTTTACAATAATTAAGGAAAAATGATTTTTTTTCCCACGCATAATGAGTGTAACCTGAAAAAAGCTTGTAAATATATAAGTATCTTTAAAACTGATACATAAGTAAATTTAAATTGTAAATTTTTGTAAAAAAATATTGCTATTTATTAGTTTGATTAACTAAGTTCAGCAGGGGCGCAACAGTATCGTTACCATGAGATATGGTATTTTCAACAGATTGAAAACAACTGTATGACAGGATTTTGTCTTCAAGCTCCCTTTATTCCCACAGGCGACCAACCACAAGCGATCGCACAACTAACCAGCAGTATCCAATCTGGCAATCGTTACCAAACTTTACTCGGCGCGACGGGAACCGGTAAGACATTTTCCATTGCCGCAGTCATTGAAAAAGTGGGTAGACCGACTTTGGTACTAGCCCATAATAAAACTTTAGCAGCCCAACTGTGTAACGAATTGCGAGAATTCTTTCCTCATAACGCAGTTGAGTATTTTGTCAGCTACTACGATTACTATCAGCCAGAAGCCTATATTCCGGTTAGTGATACTTATATTGAAAAAACATCTTCGATTAATGATGAAATAGATATGTTACGGCATTCAGCGACGCGATCGCTCTTTGAACGCCGTGATGTAATTGTAGTGGCTTCCATTAGCTGTATCTACGGCTTGGGGATTCCCTCAGAATACCTCAAAGCCGCCATCCCTTTCCAAATCGGGATGGAAGTCAACCAACGTCAAATTTTACGAGATTTGGCATCAGTACAGTATAGCCGCAACGACATAGAAATGGGTCGGGGACGTTTTCGCGTCCGGGGTGATGTCTTAGAAATTGGTCCCGCCTACGAAGACCGAATTATTCGTGTAGAATTCTTTGGCGATGAAATAGACGCGATTCGTTATATCGACCCCGTGACAGGGGAAATTATCCGCAGTTTGGAAGCTGTAAACGTTTACCCAGCGCGTCACTTTGTCACCCCACAAGAACGCTTAGAGATAGCTTGTGATGAAATTGCAGCCGAATTAAAGCAGCAACAAGCCGAACTAGAACAAGCGGGAAAATTATTAGAAGCACAACGCATCGACCAACGGACACGCTATGATTTGGAAATGTTGCGCGAAGTTGGTTTCTGTAACGGCGTAGAAAACTATTCTCGCCACTTAGCAGGAAGACAAGCCGGCGCACCCCCAGAGTGTTTAATTGATTATTTTCCCAAAGATTGGCTGTTAGTTATCGATGAATCTCACGTTACAGTACCCCAAATTCGCGGTATGTATAACGGCGACCAAGCCAGAAAAAAAGTTTTAATTGATCATGGATTTCGACTTCCCAGTGCTGCTGATAACAGACCGTTAAAAGCAGAAGAATTTTGGCAAAAAGTAAATCAGTGCATTTTTGTTTCCGCTACACCAGGAGATTGGGAATTAGAAATATCTGAAGGTCATATTGCTGACCAAATAATTCGACCGACTGGGGTAATTGATCCAGAAATTTCCGTGCGTCCCACAGAAGGACAAATTGATGATTTATTAGGCGAAATTAAAGACAGAGTTGACCTTCAAGAGCGAGTGTTAATTACCACATTAACGAAGCGCATGGCGGAAGATTTGACGGAGTATCTGCAAGACCATAATATAAAAGTCCGTTATTTGCATTCAGAGATTAATTCCATTGAACGCATCGAGATTTTGCAAGATTTACGTGCGGGTAAATTTGATGTTTTGGTGGGTGTGAACTTGTTACGGGAAGGCTTAGACTTACCAGAAGTTTCCTTAGTGGCAATTATGGATGCAGATAAAGAAGGCTTTTTACGCGCCGAGCGTTCTTTAATTCAAACTATTGGGAGAGCAGCACGGCACATCAGAGGACAAGCAATTATGTATGCTGATAATATGACAGGCAGCATGATTAAAGCCATTGATGAAACAGATAGAAGGCGGGGAATTCAGATGGCTTATAATCGGACGCATGGAATTACACCGCAACCGATTATTAAGAGATCGAGTAATGCAATTTTATCTTTTTTAGATGTTTCCCGGCGATTAAATGCGACTGATTTAAAAGTGGTTGATGAACATATAGATGAACTGCCTTTAGAAGAAATTCCAGGGTTGATTGGGAAGTTAGAAGCACAGATGAAAGATGCAGCTAAGAAATTGGAATTTGAAGAGGCGGGAAAATTACGCGATCGCATCAAGCATCTGCGCGATAAAATGCTAGGGCGTTAATCAAGCCCTCGCCCATCTCCAGTCAGCAAAAAACCCCGGCGAAACTAACCGAGGTTGAAAGGAGAAGTCCAAATGACGATGAGCAAGTCCTAAGTTGACAATTTCATAGACAAAACTATACTTATATTGACAAAAATCAATATATATTTTAGGAAAAAATCAACTACTTGATATATAATACGGTGATATCAAGTATTGAATTGAGACTATTGCCGACGCGAAAACCAAGCAATGATGGTGGTAGTCTTTTTCAGAAACTTAATTGGAACACAATCGCGTCTGGCTAAGGCGTGAAAGTCTACTGAGGGATAACTGCTCCCATGCTCCCGTTGAAGTAGAAAGTAAAGTCTAGTTTTGTCTAGGTTTTATATAGCAGAAACACCGATAGCGAAATCTACAAATATTAGCTAACGCTCAATGCAACCAAAATTACAGTGGTGACAATTAATGTAGCTAATACACCCTGTACAGAATATTGGCGTTGCTGCTCTTGGTTGGGCTGGTTAGCGTAATACATTTTGGGTTCGTTGGCGTAGTTATGTGAACTACTCAGACTTGCCTGCGGCTGGAGTCTGAGCTTCCCAATTCATCGGTAACAGCCTCAAAAACTCCATAGTTTTTTTGGTCTGACATTCCCTCTCTGGGCAGGAGTCCTTCCAAGACCCAAATCTTTCTCTTGCAACACTTACCTAGACAGCTTGGTTTTCGCTTACGGCATTGGTGGTCAAGACATTTAATATGTTACCAGAAAATACTAGGGATTCGTCATCCAAATGTATAGAGGTTCCATGTAACGTCTCTACAAGGGTTTTCGGCTCACGAATTTGCACAAACCGAGTAGTATTGGGAAGCGTTACGAATGCACCGATTCTTCAATCAGTGGGGTGCGGAGGTCTTCCACCATTGCTTGAATTTGAGGGGGAGGGGGTGGAGTCAGGCGAGAAACTACAAAGGTCACTACAAAATTAATTAACATACCTAAGGTGCCAATTCCTTCTGGAGAAACCCCAAAAAACCAAGGCTGCATACCCCCAAACTTAACGGCAATAATGTAGATGATGGTAAAAATTAAACCAACCAGCATCCCAGATATCGCCCCTTCAGAATTACTGCGCTTGTCGAAAATCCCCAAGAAAATTACCGGGAAGAAGCTAGCAGCAGCTAAACCAAAAGCAAAAGCCACTACTTCACTCACAAATCCCGGTGGATTTACTCCAAAATAGCCGGCAAGAACTAGGGACAAACCCACCATAATCCGCCCGAAAAACACCCGTTTTTGTTCTGAGGCGGTGGGATCGATGATGCGATAATAAATATCGTGGGCGACAGAACTGGAAATTACCAGCAATAAACCTGATGCTGTAGACAAAGCTGCGGCTAATCCACCTGCTGCTACTAAGCCAACTACCCAAGGAGCTAGTTTAGCTACTTCTGGGGTAGAAAGGACGATGATATCCCGATCAATTGTAATTTCGTTGGTGTCTTTATTGGGGGTTAACTGGAGACGACCATCTTGATTTTTGTCCTCAAAGCCTAGCAGTCCAGTTTTTTCCCACTTAGTCGCCCAGTCAAGCTGCTGCACTTCTGCAACGGTCTGATTATGCAGAGAATTGATCAGGTTATAGCGGGCGAACATGGCGAGCGCCGGAGCGGTAGTATAAAGAATGGCAATAAATAACAATGCCCAACCAGCAGAGAAACGGGCAGCCCTGACACTTGGGACTGTGTAAAACCGAACAATAATATGGGGTAAGCCAGCAGTTCCGACCATTAAGGCCACAGTTGTAAACAGCACATCAAGCATGGACTTGTTGACAAATGGCTGGGTATATTCCTGAAACCCTAAATCAACTTGGATTTGATTGAGTTGGTCGGCAACATCGCTGAAGGTAAATGCTAATTGGGGAATAGGATTACCTGTGAGCCGCCAGGCGATCGCAATTGCCGGAATTAAATAAGCAACAATTAACACAACATACTGTGCTACCTGTGTCCAGGTAATACCTTTCATCCCTCCTAACACAGCAAAAAAGCCGACAATCACCATACCGATGATCACACCCGTATTGATGTCAACTTGGAGGAAACGGCTGAAAACAATGCCCACGCCCCGCATTTGCCCAGCAACATAAGTGAGGGAGACGAAAATAGCTGCAATTACTGCCACTAAACGAGCAATATTTGAATAATAGCGATCGCCCACAAAATCCGGCACTGTATATTTACCAAATTTCCGCAGGTAAGGAGCCAACAGCAAGGCCAACAGCACATAGCCACCAGTCCAACCCATCAGATAAATAGAACCGTCATACCCCAAAAAAGAAATCAGCCCCGCCATTGAAATAAACGAAGCGGCTGACATCCAGTCAGCCGCCGTCGCCGCACCATTAGCAATTGAGGGTATCCCCTGTCCGGCGATAAAAAAGTCTTTACTATCTTTGACTCGTGATTGCCAACCAATATAAATGTAGCCAAGGAAGGAGAGTCCAACCAATAAAATAGTCCAAATTTCAACTGACACAGGTTTCCCTCACTTCTTGATATTATGTTTGCGGTCTAACTTGTCCATTTGAAAGGCATAAATGAAAATTAAAGCTACAAATACCAGAATTGATCCTTGCTGTGCCATCCAAAAGCCAAAGGGTACGCCGAAAAAACGTATCCCGTTCAATGGTTGAACCAGCAAAATACTGAAAACTATAGAAACCAGCGCCCAGACAATTAAAAGATTACGAATTAAAGCAGTATTAGCACGCCAGTAAGAACGACGCTGATCTTCATCCATTTTTGTTTATAGTAAGTGCATCATTAATAATATCAACATTTCTGGCTCTTATCCTGTCTAACTTATTGTGTAGTTTTTTAAAGTTTTAGTAAAATTTTTTACATTTATAGTAGCAAAAATTACCGCTTATATAGCTGGGGAGTGGTCCGTGGTCCGTAGGGTAAAAACCTTTCGGTGTCTCACTTTTATGATCAGTTTATGGTTCTTGGCAACTTTTGGTGATCTTGGTTGGGGCAATGCAGGAGGCAGACGGTAGAGGGCAGAAGGAAGGAGGAAGGAAAAATTCCCACAATTGAAGCTTTGCTTGGATTACAGAACATCTGCATCATAAAAATATTATGCTCTTTACTGGCTATCTTTCGTGCCTTATCCTCTGGGACTGGAACCTTCATGCTTAATTACTTTTTAACTATTTGAAGATTTTATCATCAAGAAACAACGGTTTCCTTGATAACTACAATTCCTATTCCCTTCCTAACCAAGAATACCAGTAATTAAAGGTGCGTTAGCCTACGGCATAACACACCCTACGTTAAATTTTTTCGCCGACTTACTTATCCTTAAACAACTACAAAATTCACCAACCTTCCAGGAACTACAATCACCTTTTTAATTTCCTTCCCTTCAATGTAACGTTGAACTAATTCCGACTCACGGGCGTACTTCTCCAACTCTGCTTTATCAGCTTGTGCAGGAACTTCAATATCAGCACGCTTTTTGCCGTTAATCTGAATTATCAAAGTAATTTCGTCAGCTACCAAAGCCGCCGGGTCAAAAGATGGCCAAGTTTGAGTGTGGATAGAATTAGTATTACCCAATGACTGCCACAATTCATCAGCAATGTGTGGGGCAAAAGGCGCTAACATTATCACTAAAGTCTGAATACCTTCAGCATAAATTGGTGAATTTTTGCAGTCAGCATCAGTTAAAGCATTACTTAACTTCATCAATTCAGAAACGGCGGTATTGAATTGATATTCATCTTCTAAATCTTCGGTGACAGCTTGAATAGCTGTGTGAATTGCTCGCCGTAATTCCTTTTCTGGCTTACTTAAATCAGAGAGTTGGGCTTTCTTACGTGATACTCCAGCCGTAGCATAATCTGTCACCAAGCGCCACACCCGATTTAAAAAGCGAAATTGCCCTTCGACATCCGCTTCATCCCATTCTAGGTCTTTTTCTGGGGGTGCTTTGAACAAAATAAACATCCGCGCAGTATCAACACCATACTTACTAATTACGTCTTCTGGTGCTACACCATTACCCTTAGATTTAGACATGGTGGCATACAGGCGTTGCAATGGTTCCCCTGTCTGCGGGTCGCGGGGGTCGGCTGCATTCACCAAATTAGAGGGAACCCATTTATCTTTACCGCCCTTATTCGGATTCATGTAAGTTAAACCCTGTACCATACCTTGAGTTAACAGGCGTTGAAAGGGTTCATCAAAGTTTAATAAGCCTCTGTCGCGCAGTACCTTAGTAAAGAATCTGGAATATAATAAATGTAAAATGGCGTGTTCAATGCCACCCACATACTGGTCTACAGGCATCCAGTCATTAGTTTTGGCGGGGTCGAATACCTGTTGTTCATTTTGTGCATCAGGATAGCGCAAGAAATACCACGAGGAATCAATGAAGGTGTCCATTGTATCGGTTTCTCGCTTCGCTGGAGTGCCGCAAGTGGGACAAGGGACATTTACCCAGCTTTCTAACTGAGTCAAAGGTGAACCACCACGTCCAGTTAATTCCACTTCTTCGGGTAACTTAACTGGCAAATCTTCATCTGGGACTGGAACTATGCCACAATTTGGGCAGTGAATTACTGGAATAGGTGCGCCCCAATACCGTTGTCGGGAAATTAACCAATCTCGCAAGCGGTACTGAATTCGCAGTTTACCAAAATTTTGTTCTTCAGCATATTTAATGATTGCGGCTTTGGCATCTGGGGAATTCATGCCTGTAAAAGACCCAGAATTAATTAAAATTCCTGGTTCTGTATATGCTTCGTTATATTCAATTTTAATCAGTTTTGTGATTTCTTCTGTTTCTGATGTTGGTGTTAAGTCAAAATCAGCTACATCTTCGGGGGACGCAATCACAAATTCAATAGGTAAATTATAAACACGGGCAAATTTAAAATCTCGCACATCATGAGCCGGTACACCCATGACTGCACCCGTACCATATTCATACAGTACATAATCGGCAATCCAGATGGGTACTTCTTCGCCTGTAAAGGGGTTAAAAACTTTACCACCGGTGGGGATACCGCGCTTGGGTTTGTCTTCGGCTGTACGTTCTAATTCGCTTTGCTGAGAAACTTCTTGAATAAAGGCTGCTACGGCTGTTTTTTGTTCTGGGGTGGTGACAACTTGGGTTAAAGGATGTTCTGGTGCTAATACCAAATAGCTGACACCATAAATCGTATCTGGGCGGGTGGTGTAAACAGCGATTTTTTCATCCATCCCCACTACAGGAAATTCTAAATAAGCGCCTGTGGATTTACCAATCCAATTAGCTTGCATTAATTTGACCCGTTCCGGCCAACCTGTTAATTTATCTAAATCATTCAGTAATTCTTCGGCGTAGTCGGTAATCTTTAAAAACCACTGCCGTAATAGTTTGCGCTCAACTTTTGCCCCACTGCGCCAAGAACGTCCTTCGTTATCAACTTGTTCGTTGGCGATGACAGTTTGGTCGATGGGGTCCCAGTTGACTGCGGCTTCTTTTTGATAAGCTAATCCGGCTTGCCAGAATTGCAAAAAAATCCATTGTGTCCATTTATAATAATCTGGGGAACAAGTGGCAAGTTCGGTTTCCCAGTCGATAGCCAAACCCAGACGCTGTAATTGCTGCCGCATTTGGGCAATATTTTGATAAGTCCACTTGGCTGGGGGAACTCCTCGGTCAATGGCGGCGTTTTCTGCTGGTAAACCAAAGGCATCCCAACCCATTGGATGCAGCACTTTATACCCTTGCATTCGCTTGAGTCGTGCAATCACATCGGTAATTGTATAATTACGGACGTGACCCATGTGGAGGCTGCCCGATGGATAGGGGAACATGGAAAGAGCGTAGAATTTCGGCTTGTGACTATTTGCAGGTGTCTTATCTAAGCCAAGTTCTGCCCATGTTTGTTGCCATTTTTCCTCAATGTCTGCGGGGTTATATCGGGAATCCACCAAAAATTCTCCTACGGGACTGTAATCGTGTCTGCTTACATATTGTAGATGCTAGATACTGTATTGAGTTGATCAAAAATAAGATTTCCTGTGGGTAGGTTCAAACCCGGTGAATTATCCCAGTTAATAACTCTTGATACTAATGTGACAGCTAAGTTACAAAGCTTCAAAGTCGGCTGTAAATCCAGCCAAGTTTGCACATTCTTCTTGAAAAGCTTCAGCATCACTGACATCTTCTATTTTATATCCCATGATCCGCGTGCCATCTGGCATTTTCTTAGAAGAAATACACTCGCCTTGATACTGGTCTGACATCGATTTGAAGTTAGCACCGTGTTGTTTCCAAGCATCACCGGAACAAGTCACATTAACCCGCCACATAATTTATCTGATTTACTAGCTATTAATACTGATTATCTCACAAAGGTTACAAAAAAGGGGAACAGGGAACAGATAAGAGACTTTAGTTCGGAGTTTAAAGCTCAGTCAAACAGGAATTACGCAAAAGCCCTCTCAAATCCTTATTCCTCTTAAATAAGTCATCTGCTGTAATAGTTAATTATCGCGCTTTTCTATCTAAAGGAAGTGTCTATTTTTCAAGCCCTCCATCATAATGTAGATGAAAGATAATGTCTGAAAAATTTTATCCACTTAGCTAAATAGGAAAGCTGCAAAATGCCTAACAACATTAAAGAACAAATTCAAACTGATTTACAGCAGGTTAAAGAAACCGGACAGTTAAGAACTGAGCGCATTCGCGAAATTGTTAAGTCTGCTGTTTCTCAGTTAGGTTCGGAGTTGAAAGCAGGTTCTAGTGATATTCGTTATCTGGTAAAAGATGCGGTTTCTGCTGTAGTTGAAAACTTGCAAGGTAAAGGTGCGGAAATCAGAGAAGAGGTGACAGCTTCCATTGAAGGGGCGTTGGAAGGTGTTAACAGTAAAAGACATGAATCTATTGCGAAAACTCAAGCGGAAGTGAAAAAGCTGCAAGCTCAACTTGATAATGAAGAGGAACAAATTCAGCAAGAAGTTGATGGTATTTTAGCAGAAATTGAAGAAACTGGCAAGGACAAAACTGAGGATACTAAAAATGCCATTGCATCGGCGATTAATGCTATTCGGGATAGTGAAGAAGTCTCTTTGTTAAAGAAACGTTACGCTCAATTACAAGCGCAATTATCCATTGTCAGAGCGAATTTGGCGGCGCGTTACGGCGGACGGGATGGTGAAGTGAAGGATTATATCGATGAGGCAAAACACTGGTATGATCAAGCACGTCCAAAAGCTGAAGCTGTTGCTACACAAGTAGACGAGAAGCGATCGCAACTAGAAGATAAACTAGGTGAAGCTGGTTCGGCTTTAGCTAAAAAAGAGCGTAAAATTAAACAAACTCTACGGGAATTGCTGCTATCAACGGCTGATATGTTCAAAGATAAAGAACCTGCTGATAAACATGAGCAACTTACTAAGAAGTAGGCTGGTTTTTGCAATATCCATGAGGGTATTGCAAATACAGATGTTTACAGATTTATCAGCCAAAAAATAGGGGGGTTAATCCCCACCTCATTTTAGTTTAGTAACTACGTCTCTCTCCATTCATTTGTTCTTCGTGTTTAGCAATAACCCAAACTGCGTGGATGCTACCGGGAAGCCAACCGAGAAGCGTCAGTAAAATGTTAATCAACAAAGTTGGACCAGCGCCGACTGTGAGAAAGACACCTAGAGGAGGTAAAACTAAACCTAAAAGTAAACGAACTATTTTCATGATGGATTTATTTGTTGAATTACGTTTTTGAGAGAAGGCTGAATTACGATATTCAGCTAATAATAATTATCTAGAGGGTAATTCCCCTGGAGTATTGACATCGCCACTGCTTTTTAAAGCAGGATTTCTTTCGGCAAAATATTTGTTAATGAAGGTGCTAGCAAGAGATAGAATCACTGGACCGAGGATAAATGCGATAAGTCCACGAACTGCGAACCCAGGAACCAGCACTGCTGCTAACCAGAAACAAAAACCGTTAACTACTAGCGAAAATGCCCCTAATGTCAGGAAGTTAAGTGGTAAAGATAGAGTAGAAAGGACTGGTTTAACTGAACCGTTAATCAAACCAATTACTAAAGCCGCAATCATAGCTGCTGGAAAATTAGCAATGTTGACACCAGGTACAACTAAATCGACAATTAACAAGCTCAACGCTGTAGCTATGGCAGTTAAAAATGTTGCCCACATTGTGTTCACCTACTAAAAATAACAGATAGATTCTTGAGGAATCTTTTACTATTGTTGAATAATTACTCAGGTTTTACATCTCTTTAAAGATAGATTGAACTTCTACCATTTGGCTGATTGTTTACAGTCTGTTAGACCCCACCCCCAGCCCCTCCCCGCAAGCGAGGAGGGGAGATTTAACGAACCACAGAGGCGCAGAGAACACAGAGGGAGAGAAGACAGTATGTGTGAATAGAAAGGTTCTGTTATTGTTTTACGGCTTTTATTGATAAACTAATCCGTTTCAATTTTTCGTTAATTTCTAACACTCGGATTTTTACAACTTGTCCGACTTTGACGATTTTTTGAGGATCATCTACGAATCTATCAGCTAGTTGGGATATATGTACTAAACCATCTTGATGTACGCCAATATCTACAAATGCACCAAAGTTAGCTACGTTTGTGACAATTCCTTCTAATTCCATTCCCACTTCTAAATCGCTAATTTCTTTGATTCCCTCTCTAAATGTGGCATATTTAAATTCTGCACGGGGGTCTCTTCCTGGTTTGTCTAATTCGCTGATAATGTCGCGCAGTGTGGGTTCGCCTATGCTATCAGTGACGTATTTTTTCAGGTTGGTTTTTTTAAGTTTTTCGGCTATTTCGGTGACTTGATTTAAGGATACATCTAAATCAGCTGCGATCGCCTGCACGAGAGCATAACTTTCGGGATGCACTGCTGTATTATCTAAAGGGTTATCACCGTCACGAATTCGCAGAAAACCCGCCGCTTGTTCAAACGCCTTTGGTCCCAATTTAGCCACTTTTAACAATTGTCGGCGGTTCTGAAAAACTCCATGCTCATTCCGATAAGCAACAATGTTATTAGCCACCGTAGCCGTAATTCCCGAAACAAAGGTCAAAAGTTCCTTAGAAGCCGTGTTTAAGTCCACACCGACGTAATTCACGCAACTTTCTACAGTCTCATCTAGTTTCTTTTTCAGCAACTTTTGATCCACGTCATGCTGATATTGTCCCACACCGATAGATTTCGGGTCAATTTTCACCAGTTCCGCCAGAGGATCTTGCAAACGGCGACCGATACTAATTGCACCACGCACGGTAATATCTAAATGGGGAAACTCTTCTAAAGCCACTTTACTCGCAGAATATATCGATGCGCCAGACTCATTTACCATGACTTTAACCGGTTTGCGATCGATAGTTTGTAATACCTCGGCGACAAACTCATCTGTCTCACGGGAAGCTGTACCGTTACCAATAGCAATTAAGGAAATCTGATATTTTTCAATCAAATTTATCATAGTTTGTGCAGCTTTGGCGCGTTGTTCAGCCGCTTGATGGGGAAAAACCGCTTGGTATTCTAAAAATTGTCCGGTTTGGTCGAGTACCGCAACTTTACACCCAGTTCTAAACCCTGGGTCTATAGCTAATGTCGGTTTCATTCCTGCTGGTGCAGATAAGAGTAATTCTCGCAGATTTGCTTCAAAGGTTTTAATCGACTCCATATCAGCATAGGTTTTCTTTTGAGAAATTACCTCACCGATAATGGAAGCTTTCATAAGGCGATTGAATGCGTCTTTGAGCATCGCCTGATAAAAATCGCGAATTATCCGAACTTTCGCCTTAATTTCCTTTGATTCCAGATAATCAAGTACCAAATCTTCATCAAAAGCAATTTCATAGTTTAACACTCCCTCTGCTTCACCGCGACACAAGGCGAGCAGATTATGAGGTGCAATATTTCTCACCCGAATTTGATAGTTGCGGTACATCTCAAACTTGGTTGTACCTTCGGGATGATCCTTTTTGATATCAGAGACAAATACCCCCTCAGCTAGGAAGTAATCACGCAGATATGCACGCAATTCGGCTTTTTCTGCTACTTCTTCTGCTAAAATATCCCCAGCACCTTTGAGCGCTTCTTGTGCTGTTTTAACTCCCTGAGTCTCAGAAACATATTTTCCTGCGGCTTCTTCTAGTGAGGCTGTTGCAGCATTTGGGACATTGAGCGACTTGATGAACTCCGCTAAAGGTTCCAAACCTTTTTCTCTAGCTATAGTGGCGCGGGTGCGGCGTTTTGGTCGATAGGGGAGATATAAATCTTCCAGTTCGGTTTTTTGTAAACAGGCGGTAATTTTGGCTTTGAGTTCATCTGTGAGTTTACCTTGTTCAGCGATCGCATTTAAAATTACCGATTTTCTAGCTGCTAATTCGGTTAAATAAGCATATCGCTCAAACAAGTCCCGCAATTGGACTTCATTCATTTCCCCGGTGCGCTCTTTGCGGTAACGTGCAATAAAGGGAACTGTCGCACCTTCTGCTAAAAGTTCTAACGCGTTTTCGATTTGATGAGGTTTGAGGTTTAATTCAGTCGCCAGTAGTTGAGGAATGTTGAGCATCGGGTGTTTAATTTAAAAAAGTTCCTTCTAAATGTAATATGCTAGATCGTCCACTCAGTAATAGCAGCCAGCATTAACTTAGTTACCGGGTTTTTGCGTAATCTAGACGGTTAATTGACCACAAGGATTTTGCATAAAATCTACTTAGTTGTATAATAAACAACAATTATCAAAACAGTTTGCGTCTGCTTTTATCCATTTTTGCATTTTAGTTCCGAGGATAGTAAAAATGCACTTATCTTTTTTGATTCCCCTTTGTACTGGTTTAGCTATCGGCTATGTATCTAAAAAGTGTGATGGTGAAATAGCTTATCTCATCAGTTTATTTACAGTTCTCAGTTTAATTTTAAGTTTAGTATTAGCCCCTTGGCAATTTCAGCTAGTGGTATTAATTCTGGTTCTGGTAAGTACGGATAGATTTTTACTTAAAAATTAAGTGTTAAATAGTATAGATATATTTGAGAGCATTTTCTCACGCAAAGGCGCATTCGGCGTTCGCGCAGCGTCCCGAAGGGAAGCCGTTCCCGAAGGGTAGGCGCAAAGGTAGAAAGAAAAAGAAAGGTAATTTTGGCATTTCATACTCTGATTCAGCAACACCCGCAATTTTAGCGCCACCTACAAAAAGCTGTATAAATCTTACAGTCCGTTTCAACGGACTTCTGCTATTAGACGGAGAATTTATTCTCTGGCGGGATATGGAATAGGCGGATAATTTCCTTTGTCCCTAATCATATTTCTCAGGACAAAATTTACAAGTCTCGACGCGAGAGAAGAACACTACGCACCTCTCCCGCAACCGCTACCACCCAAAAAGGGAGGTGGCCTTCAGGTGAAGTCAAATCAAAAATAATATCCTTGTAGTAGAACCACTTTCCTCTTTTTCTCCATCCTACCGTGTCCCCAAAGGCGCTCCAAATTTCACCATTAAAATCTCTCGTTCCCCCCAAACTTTGATAAATACGTTTCTGCACAGAAAAACCAAAGCGCCCATTGCTGTATTTTACCCACAACTGGTCAATAGTGCGGAGGTCTTCACAAGGAAACTTCTCAATACTTTCAACATCTAACCAACCTTCTTCTTCCCGCTTCATCACCGCTAACATTACGCGCCTTGTTTCCTCATCCGCTTCTCTCCATTTCCAAGCAGCGAGTAAATCACCCAGCTTCCCATAATCCATCCCCACAGATGATATTAGTCCCCCCTCCTCGCTTGCGGGGAGGGGGTTAGGGGGTGGGGTTATTGTCTTTTTCCTTACAGGGTTAGGGGGTGAGGTTATTGTCTTTTTTCTTACAGGGTTAGGGGGTGAGGTTATTGTCTTTTTTCTTACAGGGTTAGGGGGTGAGGTTATTGTCTTTAAAACATTCACAACTTCTGCAACAGATTGATAACGCTGCTTAGGGATAGGATTTGCTAACCTTTCCAAAATCTTCCCTAATTCATCACCAACAACATTACCATTCAAATAATCTCGCCATACCCATTCCCCCTCCATCACATCATATAAATCAAAGGGACTGATGTGAGTTAATAAATGCAGACAAGTTACCCCTAAACTATATAAATCACTAATATATTTAGGTTTTCCATGCAACTGCTCAGGAGCGCAATATTCCGCCGAGCCGATAATTGTTCCTGTAGCTGTGCGCTGTTTTTGCTCTACTACCTTAGCTGCGCCAAAATCCACTAAAAATAATTTATTGTCAGCACTGCGACGAATGATATTTTCTGGCTTAATATCTCGGTGAATTACTTGTTGACTGTGAACAAACTGCAAAATATCCAATAGTTCTATTAATAATTCTCGAATCTGCTGTTCTGAGAAAACACCATTTTTGTCTAACTCAGCTTGTAGAGTTTCCCCTTTCACAAATTCTTGAACTAAATATTGGCGATTATCTGCGGTGAAATAAGCCATTAATTCTGGAATTTGGGGATGCTTACCCAACTCTTCCAAACGTTCTGCTTCTTGGCTAAACAACTGCGAAGCCTTATCAATACTGTCTGTTCCTTGTGCTTGGGGTAAAAACTGCTTAATCACACAAAAGGGTTTTGATGGCTTATCTTCATCAATGGCTAAAAAAGTCCGACCAAAACCCCCTTGTCCTAAAATTGACTGAGGCGCATACCTTTCTCGCAGAAGTAACTTGCTCCCGCACTTCTGGCAAAATTGGAAATTATCAGGGTTAGGGTAGAGACAGTCAGGATTCAGGCATTGACGCATAGACTCAAAACCGGGCATTCTGTGATAATTTTAACCCAAGTTCAGGATAATGGTGGGTTACTGTGATAATTTTAACCCAAGTTCAGGATAATGGTGGGTTACGCTGCGCTAACCCACCCTACATGGACGTACTCGGACTCGAACCGAGGAACCTCTACGATGTCAACGTAGCGCTCTAACCAACTGAGCTATACGTCCTTAACCACACGAAAACCTAATATAACATATATTTTACAGGAAAGCAAATATTAATTTTCATGCCGTCAGTCCACAGATGCACGGCGGACTATTCTTTGCTGCTAACAGTAGTATTTGTATCTCGGCTGAGGTTAGTCTTCCCAATGATCAGAAAAAAAATACACTTGCAATACTGACGCAAAATTTTTCATAAAGCCTAATTTTATTGTATATTCTTTGTTCATGGCTGTTTGTAATTTTGTTAATTATGTGTCAATTTTAACTGAGTAACGTGTGTTTTTTGATCCTTATTGGAAAAGAAGTTTGAATAGTTAAAAGTTGTTTAAATTAGTTTCAGGACTTACGCAAAATCATGAAAAAACGAACCACATTCGCGTAGCGTCTCCCCTTGGGAGAAGAACGCGAAGGACACGAAGGAAAGAGGGTTGCAGAGAGTTATTGCGTAAGTCCTAAGTTTAAAAAATTATAATATTGATCATAAAATATTCAATATTGAAAATGCTAACTGCTTTAATAACTGGTGCATCTAGTGGTATTGGTAAAGCCTTTGCCCAAGAATTAGCTACACGCAAGACAAACCTGGTTTTAGTTTCCCGTTCCGCAGAAAAACTTAATCAACTAGCAAAAAAACTACAAGACCAATACAATATTCAAGTTGATGTTATTGTTAAAGATTTAACAGAAACTGATGCACCTGCGGCTGTATTTGATATAACTAAAAGTAAGGGTTTAACCATTGATTTATTAATCAATAATGCTGGTTTTGGTGACTATGGTGATTTTGCCGAAAGTGACAGAGAACGGCAAATAAAAATTGTACAGCTTAACGTTTTGGCATTGGTAGATTTAACCCATAAATTTCTACCTCTTATGCGTCAACGCCATTCTGTCGGCATTATTAACGTATCTTCAATTACAGCATTTCAACCAATACCATATCTTTCTGTTTATGCTGCTAGTAAAGCTTTTATTCTCAGTTTCAGTGAAGCACTTTGGGCAGAAAATCGTCCCTATGGTGTGGGTGTCCTAGCTACTTGTCCAGGCCCCATAGAAACCAACTTTTTTGTAGAAGCTAACTTTCCGACAGCTTTAGCAGGAAATACAGATAAGGCTTATTCTTCTGAAGAAGTTGTGCGTGAATCATTAAAGGCTTTAGAAAATCATCAACCAACACTGGTTATGGGTGACATTAAAACTCAAATCAGAAGTACATTAGCTCGATTAGTACCCCGAAAAATTCTATTGAATATGTTAGCCAGACATTTTAAATCTTAAAATATTTATAGCCGAAAATACATTTAAATTTATTAATAAGTTATAATTAGACTTGTGTTTTTGTAAAATTTTCACATGGAATCAAAAAATCCTGTGATCACAACGCAAAGAAGATTTTCTTGATGTTTAGTGCATTTATTGTTGCTTGCGGTAGAACCCATCTGATGGATGTGTGGACGCGTTGGTATCCTACTTATTGGCTATCGGGGTTAATCAAAGCTATCACAGCCTTTGTGAGCGATATTGGAGTAGAATTTAAAATAGATTTTCCTATAGTATAAATAAACTTTGGTTACACATGAAAATTACAAAAATTGTCATAGTAGAAGATGAAGCTATTGTTGCCAAAGATTTACGTAATCGGCTACAAAAATTTGGTTATATAGTTTCTGCTATGGCTGCTTCAGGACAAGAAGCAATTAATAAGTCTTTAGAACTTTGTCCAGATTTAGTGCTAATGGATATTAGATTAAAAGGGGAAATAGATGGTATCCAAGCGGCTAATGAAATTCACAAGCATTTGGATATTCCCATAATTTATCTGACGGCTTATGCTGATAATAAAACTTTAGAACGTGCCAAAATTACTGAGCCTTTTGGCTACTTACTCAAACCTTTTAAAGAAAGAGAGCTACAAATAAATATTGAAATAGCTCTGACTAAACATAAATTAGAAAAGCAATTAAAAACGCATCAAAAATGGGTATCTACACTCCTGAAAAGTATCAGCGATGGAGTCATTTCTAGCGACTTTGAAGAGTTAGTAACTTTTATGAATCCTGTGGCTGAAACTCTCACGGGCTGGAAACAAGAAGAAGCTTGTGGGAGAAATTTATCGGAAGTATTTAAGATTGCCAATGGAGAAACTCACGAGCTTTTGGAAAGTCCGATCACAAAAGTCTTGCAAGATGGTAATATCGTTAGTTTACCAGCAGAAACTGTTCTGATTTCTAAAAATGGTGCAGAGATTCCCATTCATGATAGTGCTGCGCCCATTAGAGATGATCAAGATCGGATTACAGGTGCGGTATTAATTTTCCGAGATATGACTGAGCGCAAACAGGTTATGGAGGCTCGTAAAAAGCAAAGTGAGCAAGAACAACTCGTAGCGCAACTAGCAGAAATCAATCAACTCAAAAATGAGTTCTTAAATTTATTGTCTCACCAATTGCGATCGCCTCTGAGCAATATGAAGATGATGATTCAAATGTTACAACTTTCTATCAGATCAGGAGAAAATCACCGCTATTTAAAAATGTTATCAGGTGAGTGCGATCGCGAAATGGCGCTAATCAACGATTTGCTAGACTTACAACGCTTAGAAGCTGACGGCTGTTTCTTGATTACCCCAGATGTGTTGCTCTTAGAACAGTTGATACCTTGGATAATTGCGCCGTTTCAAGTCCGTCTTCAAGAACATCAGCAAACTTTACAGTTAAATCTTCCCTCAAATCTGCCGTCACTATTATCAGATGGTACTAGCTTAGAGCGCATCTTGGCGGAATTACTCAATAATGCTTGCAAATATACTCCACCTGGTGGCGAAATTATCTTGAGTGTAGCTCACAATTCCTCGGAAATACCCCCCAAAACTATCATCACTAAAATTTGTTTATATATGAGGCTGCATATCACATTTGCAAATATTTGTATACAACTCTAAGATAGATGAATTGATATGAGTTTATAGCTAAAATAGCTGGATATGGTAAACACCTGGTATATATAAAGGCTTGGCACTTGTTCAAGCCTTTTTCATACTTCTGACACATGAATTAAATTTACGCAATATAAAATTGTATATAGCGTTTACTAATCTGCAAAATATCAGGATTTATCTGTGTTTATCTGTGTCCATCTGTGGTCGAATAATTCTGGGTATACCTCATTGAGGTAGAAATCGCTATATTAGGCTTAGAGAATATTTTAAAAGTTTTGAATGAATATAAATAGCTACTACAAAAATGTAGAAGCATAGCCACAGCAGTTCGGTATTTTTGGTCGCCAAAATGATTACCTGGACTGGAAGTGACTTTCGCCAAAACTAGTATGAAGTTAATATTTGGAGACTTCCAAAAGGAAGATGAACTATAAAAATAGTAACTTAAAATTATAGTCCAGTACGTTGTTAAGCACAGCAATAATCAAGGTTTGGTTTATAGCCAAACCTTTTTTTTATGATTAAACAAAGCAATTTATTATCAGTTTTTAGGTTATTTGCACACATCCTTTAGGAGGATGAACTAAAGGCATAGAAAGATTAAATTATTATTGGTGTAGTAAATGCTTGGTATACATAAGGGCTTGGCTTGTCCAAGCCTTTTTTCTTGAAAAGTTGGGTCAAATTTTCTCAGATTTAACATATGTCTATACAAGTTCAGCTACAGCAAATATTCCAACTTTGATTACCAATAGCTGAGTTTTTTTAGATTTATTTTTAAGTCATCTCATCTGAATATTTTAAACTGAGCCAAGGCGATGAGCGATCGCCTCGTGCAATATTACAATTATCATTACATTTGTGAGTTTGTGGCTAAATTTTGCTGTAGTCACTCCCACACCCTGCAAAGCCCTCTCAAGCTAGGAAATTTTAAGATTTGTAAACTCTGATAGACTCTCTAGTTGGCTAGAGAGTTTAGGATAAATATAAGGTAAATCTCCGCCATGCGTCAGTAAAAGCCAAACTTAATCGCTGACGACAGTGGAAAGCACCCCCTACAGCCATAAAGATGGCTGAATTAGCTTTACAGACTGCAATTGAGCAGATACAAGCTTAGTCTTGATAGTTCTTTTATTCCATACCGTAAATCTATGACACTCAAACTGACAGTTCCCAATATGGCTTGTTCTGCTTGTGCAAACAATATTACCAATGCAGTTAAAACAATTGATGCCAATGCTACCATTGAGGCTGATCCACAAACCAAATTTGTCAGCGTAGAAACTCAAGCTTCAGAAACAGCAATTAAGGATGCTTTAGCTGCTGCTGGCTATCCCGTGGCTTAAATCTGATTAGCTCCACATTGAACTTTGCATAAGGAGGGCGGGCAAGATGCCCACCCCACAAGGGTTTGATGCCCAACCCACAAGGGTTTGATGTTATTTGAATGCAAACTAAATGTGTTTGAGTTGATTAAGTTGCATTCAGATGAATGCAACTTCTGCTTCAACACCCTATATCAGTGAAAGTGGTTTACTTAGTATGGATACTCTCACACTCAAACTCAAAGGTATGAGTTGCGCCTCCTGTGCGAACAATATCGACCAAGCAATTCGCTCGGTTCCAGGGGTGACTGACTGTAATGTTAACTTTGGTTTTGAGCAAGCCACGATTAATTATGACCAAAAACGCACTGATTTAAAGACAATTCAAGCCGCTATCGATGCTGTGGGATACTCTTCTTATTTACCGCAAACAGATATTCTGGCTGGGGAAGATGAGACTGAAAAAGCCAGTAAGTTAGCGGAAGATAGGGAAATTACCCGCAAGGTGATTGTGGGGGGTGTGATTGGGATTATCATGTTTGTCGGTTCCATACCGATGATGACTGGGATAAATGTGCCGTTTATTCCCGCATTTCTCCATAATTATTGGGTGCAGTTAGTGTTGACTATACCTGTACAATTCTGGTGTGGTTGGAGTTTTTACGTGAATGGTTGGAAAGCCCTGAAACACCATACAGCAACAATGGATACTCTGATGGCTGTGGGTACAAGTGCAGCATTTCTCTATTCTGTGTTTGTGACTTTCTTCCCTGGATTTTTTATGGCTCAGGGTTTGATGCCTCATGTATATTATGAGGTTTCGGTGATTGTAATTGCTTTAATTTTGCTGGGGCGGTTGTTAGAACATCGCGCGAGGGGAAAAACTTCGGAAGCTATTCATCAACTCATGGGACTACAACCCAAAAATGCTAGAGTTATCCGTGATGGTGTGGAAATGGATATTCCCATTACGGAAGTCGCAATTAATGATGTGATTTTGGTGCGCCCTGGGGAAAAGATTCCGGTAGATGGTGAGGTGATTAATGGTGCTTCTATGGTGGATGAGGCGATGGTGACTGGTGAAAGTTTACCAGTGCAGAAGCAACCAGGGTATGAGGTAATTGGGGCGACGATTAACAAAACTGGTAGTTTTCAGTTTCGGGCGACACGAGTGGGAAATGATACGTTTTTGGCGCAAATTGTCAAACTTGTGCAGCAAGCCCAAGGTTCTAAAGCTCCTATTCAAAGGTTAGCAGATCAGGTTACGGGCTGGTTTGTACCTGTTGTGATGGCGATCGCGATCGCCACTTTTGTGATTTGGTTTAATTTTATGGGTAACTTTACCCTCGCCATCATGACGACGGTGGGTGTATTAATTATCGCCTGTCCTTGTGCTTTGGGTTTAGCTACTCCAACTTCAATTATGGTGGGGACTGGTAAAGGGGCAGAAAATGGTATTTTAATTAAAGATGCCCAAAGCTTAGAATTAGCACACAAAATTCAAACCATTGTTCTCGATAAAACTGGGACTTTAACTGAAGGAAAACCCACAGTTACAGATTTTGTCTCTGTCAACGGTACAGCCGATCATAATGAACTCCAGCTTTTACAGTTGGCTGCATCCGTGGAACGCAATTCTGAGCATCCCTTGGCGGAAGCTGTGGTAAAATATGCTCAATCCCAAGAGGTGAGTTTAACTGAAGCTGATAATTTTGCAGCCGTTGCTGGGAGTGGTGTGCAAGCTGTGGTTTCCGAACGCTTGGTACAAATTGGTACACAGCGCTGGATGGCAGAATTGGGCATCAATACTGACGTTCTCCAGGAAAATAAAGATGCTTGGGAAACTGCGGCTAAAACTGTGATTTTAATGGCTGTAGATGGTGAAATAGCAGGAGTTATGGGTATTGCCGATGCTCTGAAACCTTCCTCAGCCGCAGCAGTGAAAATACTGCAAAAACTGGGTTTAGAGGTAGTAATGTTAACTGGAGATAATCGGAAAACTGCGGAGACGATCGCGCAACAAGTCGGCATCCAGCGAGTGTTTCCAGAGGTGCGCCCAGACCAAAAAGCGGCGATGATTCAATCTCTGCAAGGCGAAAAGAATGAAGCTAAAATTGTGGCGATGGTAGGCGATGGGATTAATGATGCGCCTGCGCTAGCACAAGCAGATGTGGGTATTGCAATTGGTACTGGAACAGATGTGGCGATCGCCGCTAGTGATATTACACTGATTTCAGGAGACTTACAAGGAATCGTCACAGCCATTCAACTCAGCCGAGCCACAATTCGCAATATCCGCCAAAACCTGTTCTTTGCCTTTATCTACAACGTTATCGGCATTCCTATCGCTGCGGGAATTTTGTTTCCTATGTTTGGCTGGTTGCTAAATCCGATTATTGCCGGTGCTGCAATGGCTTTATCTTCGGTTTCTGTGGTGACAAATGCCCTCAGATTGCGAAAGTTTCAGCCAAAAGTCATCTCCTAAATTATACCATATCTTAACTAATGTTCAGCAAAAATCTACTTTGGGCAAGCCTGACTGCTTTAGGTTTGTCTGTAGGAACTGCATCAGCAAGCATCCCAACCACTTCATCAGGGGAAACTAGGGAATTTCAATCCATAGAGCAACCTTTAGCATTGAAAGTTGGTGTAACTATCGGTGGTTTAGCGTTAATTGGACTAGAGTTATGGTGGTTTCTGTTCAGCAAATCATCAGCGCCAACCAACGGTAAAGAACAGTAAATTTTGGTGAGGGAAGCGATCGCCGTGAGTTATAGTTCCGTACAGCGATCGCCTAATTGATTGATCCCTAGCCACAGGGACTCATCACCAAAATTGTAATTCTGTTATGGGCTAAATGATTGCAGTGGCACGCCCCTCATATCCCCTAAATCTTCTGATCTAATTCAACCAAACCCAGTCTGTGACTTCTTTTTCACTCTCCCCTCTCCTTAATAAGGAGAGGGGTTGGGGTGAGGTTCCGCACGCTATGAGCGAGAAAATTGGCAATTTAAAGAAATTCTGTGAGCGTTTATGCTTAAAATTGCTTAAAAGACCATTTGCAGAACATCTCCAAGCTATGATCACTGAAATTATTCCTTTCCGTATCGAGGTTAACACGGTAGCGATCGCCGGTGCGAGTCTGTGGTCATTGGCGCTATACTTTACTTTTTCGTCACTGCGTGATAAAATCATTGAGCAGCTAAATCGTTGGTTTAATTTTGCCGAGCGATCGCTTTACACCAGCCAAACTGAATTTGAAAAGACACGAGAAGCCAGAGAATCCCAAAACGCTTTTTATGCTTCGTTATTTAGTATCGTCCCTTTTCTGGTAATTGGTGCTTTATCCAACTGGCTGATAGAAATTAGTTTAGGACGCAGTTGGGGAATCAGCTTCGGTATCATGGCTTGTATTATTTCTGGTATTTATGAACTGGGACGACAAAGTGGACAATTAGACGAATGATTTCATCAACCTTCCACAATAGCTATTTCCTCATCAGTTAATTCATAGAGTTCATACACCAATTGATTAATTTGTCTATCTGTGGCTTTAATTTGTTGTATAACTCTTTTTTTAGCTGGGGGCGTTTGGACTTCATTTAGTTGTTGATGAAGTGCAAGCATTTGTTCCACAAGTCTAATCATACCATGATGGATAACCTGATCAGTAGATTTTGATAAATCTAATAATTTAATAGGTATTTTTTGAATAAATTGTTTACTTAAAGCTATATAGCCTCCTCTAAATGGTGTGCTAATCAACTGCAAAAACTTGTTGATTAATTGAGAATTCAGAATACCTAATACATAAAAATAAGATATATTGATTTCTGCTAATAGAGAAATCCCATATCCACCACCACCCCCACCTCCACTACCAACGAAATAATAACCACCATTTAAATCAGCAGTGAAACAACTACCAGTACCAATTGCGGGAACTAATAACTTTGGTGAATCAAAGCGAGTATGATTTTTATGATATACATAACCATACCACTTTGTTCCCATCTTACCTTTATTTCTGGCTGCTAAACGAGCTTGATTTTCTTGGATATAATTCCATGTCAGAGGAAATCTATTTTCATAGTCATGTGCTGACAATAATACAGATTTATTGTTGATGGTTTCATAAGGAAAAATCAGACGTTTATTCACATTTTTGAAAGAATACCTACAAATATTCAGTGATCCTTTCAAGAAATATTTTAAAAAATTATTTTCTAACCAATATAACTTCCCATTTACTTGAGATTTACATAGAACTTGCTGATTTTCTATACATACCTGTTCCATAATAAAGATATCATCTGCATCAGTTTGTAAGCCTACAAATAGATGAGCAATATCACCTAACTTCACCGATATATTATTGATTTTACTAAACCATTTGTCATCTCTTCCCATTACAAAATTCCACTCCTCATGGGAAATATATGACATAGGAAAAATTTGCCTAACTATATTTTTATTTTCATCACTACGCCAATCAATCAAACTATGAATTTTCTTAAATTCAAAACTTTTATTTTTCTGCTTACTTAAAAATAATAAACAAGTGTATGTAGTTGCATCAGTAAAAACTTGTTTATCTCCAAAATGAATAATTTGATTTAATGATTTATTTTCCGCTATAAATCCTCTGATAAGTTCTCCATATTGAGCATTAAAAAACTTATGAGGTAAAATAAAACCCAAACGCCCATCTTTTGTTAATAAATTTAATCCTTTTTCTACAAAAATAACATAGATATCATAATTTCCCTTCTTCGCAGAAACATATTTTTCCTGATAAAATTCTACTTCCAGAGCAGCCCATTCTTTTAAAGCTTGAATCCGAATATAAGGAGGATTTCCAATAACTATATCAAAACCTCCTCGTTTCATAATTGCCGAAAAACCAGTTTCCCAATCAAAAATATTAATCCGCTCAGATGTATCCTCATCTAGTAAATCAAGCTGATTATTTTGATAAAATTCTCCATCTATTAAAGAATTACCACACTGAATATTATTATCTAAATCTGGTAAAGCCCTTTCCTTTAAAAACTCTAACTGTTTTGTAATAGTTTCAACTGATTCACCCTCTAAAACCTTTAACAGCAAAGACAGCTTTGTTGTTTCAACTGCCTGTTGATCAATATCTATACCATAGATATGAGCTAATAAAATCCGTTTTCTTTCAGTTGAAGTTAACCGCCAACTATTACCTGTAACTTGATAAATTTTATTTTTGTATTTCTTTAAATTTTGCAGATACTGCTGTAAATACCAATCTAATAAAAATTGATAAGCTACTATTAAAAAAGAACCAGAGCCACAGGCCGGATCAATAATGCTCATTTCTTGGACTTTTTCTGGTTTCTTACCCTCTAAAAACTTGCCAATAGTTTCTTTGACAATATAATCTACAATATAACTAGGAGTATAATAAACACCACCGGCTTTTCTAACTTCTGGCTTATCTTCTACTACTGCTTGACGACTAGCTGATAAGGTAATTATTTTACCCAAAAACTGCTCATAAACCTGTCCTAAAATTTCTACAGGAATCACAGAAAACTCATAAGGACTTTCTGGTGGATACAGCTTTTTAATAATCGCTCTTAAAGGATAATCTTCTATTGTCAGATTTAGGGTAAAATCATCTGGTTGTTCGCGTCCTTTCTCTTGTTGAAAATAAAATAAACCAGAATTATAACGATAGTCTGCATTGATAAATAAACGTCCTAATTCTTGATAAATATTCTGAAATTTTAATAAATTTAATAACTGTTCATAAATTTCAATTTCCCTATCTTCACAGATGCGTAAAAATATGATTCTATTAATAGTTATTTGAACTGCAAAGTTTAAGTCTCTTTGTTTAATTTGCGGGTTGCGCCAAGCGATATTAGCGGCTAAATTTTCTCGCCAAGTTTCGATTTCCCGTAAAAATGCTTGATCAACGGTAACACCTGCTTTCACTTTAGTTTCAGCAAATTTTTCTAAGGAACCATTTAACACAGCTTCTTTAGAAAAAAGTTGATAAATTTCTTCCCATTTTTCTACATATTCTGTATACTTAAAATATTTAATTCTTCCTTGAGATGCCGGATCATTTTTATTGGGCATAATCCGACAGTCATAAACCGAAAACTCTTCAAAATCCGTTAAAATGCTAACTGGTAATTTTGCTGACCATCCATAACGTCTAAGTTGAAAAGCAGCACTAATATTTGTACCTACATTCACAGCAGGTTTCTTGGCTTCCACAAAAAACTTTCTTACTCCCCCTACACGAAAACTATAATCTGGTGCTTTTGCTTTTTTAGCATCACTAATTTTCAACCTATCTTCATGAACAACATCTTGATAAATGTCAGAAACTTGTTTTTCATTGCTGATATCCCATCCCAAAGCTGCAAAAAATGGATCAATAAATTGAATCCGAGTTTGTGTTTCATTTAAGCCACTCCCTTTATATAAATCTATTTGCTGGTGAAAATAATCAACAAGTTGAATGATACTCAGAGGGGCATTCATAATTGGTATTAATAGTTAGTATTATTTCAAGTGTAGCTTGTCGTGTTTATGTATTAATTGACAATTTCTTCACTGACAATCTGTGCCATTTTCTTGGCTGCACCGCTTTCACCCCTAACACCGCGTAATTTCGCCCTAATTGCTGCCAATTTTTCTGGATGATCCAAAAAGTCCAAAACCATTTCTGCGACATCTTGCGGCTGGAGTTTACCCACTAATTCTGGTACAATCTCTTCTTTAGCCCAGATATTCGGCCATGCTAATAAACCTTTGCGATTCAACACCAGCCAGTTAATTACCTTAGCAAAAGTAGAACCAACCCCAGGTAAATTAGCTAATAATCCCGGTAAACCATCCCAAGAACGCATCGCATCAAGTTGTTGAGTCGGTATTAAAACAATCATCGGTACAGCCAAAGCACCGAGTTCAGCAGTGTTTGCGCCTACGGTGGTTAAACAGATAGTACATTGAGATAATAATTCGTGGGCGGGATTTTCTCTGCACAATTCCAAACACAAACCCGTTTCAGTTTTCAGCACGGGATACTCAGATTCAACTAAAGTAGCAGATACACCGCCAAATATCTTGACAAAAGAGTTCTTTTGTGTATCTGCAAAATTCACTAAAGTTTGTAAATCCAATGTCGGCGCAACGGGAATCACAAATCTGATTTCGGGTCTTCTGGTGTGAATATATTCAGCAATAGCTAAAGATAATGGTACACCTTGGGCTAATTTTGCAGCTTTTGACCCTGGAAGTAAACCAATTATTTCAGTGTTGGGCGAAGAGTCAGGAGTTAAAACCTGCTCAAATTTCTGTGCTTCTAACATCAAATCACCCACAACCGTAAATTTGTGAGCATATTTTCGGGAAACTTTTGCAGCAACTTTAGCCTGCATTACGCCAAAACGGTCAATCAAATTATGCCATCGTGCATCCCATTCGGCGTAAACCACGGTGCGATAACCCAGTTTTTTGCCAATGACTACGGGAAAAATTTGATCACCACCTAAAAAAACTACCACACCGCGATCGCGCCATTCCCAATTATCAAAAGTCTTACCCCACAGCAAAAACTGCCAAAAATGCTCTGCTGATTGTACCCTGTCAACTTCTGGATAGGAAAGAGCGATCGCCCCTTCCTTACCCGTAGCATTTGGACAAGGCGACAAAACCACAGAAATCCTCACCACAGCAGGGTTGTCCCCTAATTCTTGCCGTAAAGCCTTAACAACAGGACGCACCCAAGTAGTCACCTCACCGGGTCCATTCGAGAGAATCACAATATCAACTGGTTTAGTCATTAGTCAATCAATTTTAGATTTTGGATTTTGGATTTTGGATTCAACTGCAATCTAAAATTCTTTGGTCATCTCCCATATTCCCATATTCCCTACTCCCCACTCCCCACTCCCCACTCCCAAAATATTACAAAACTGTTACACAAATGTGAGTAAACACTTTTCTAATTTGTCAAGATTTATAAATAAATATTTATTTTTTTATATCGATTTGTGTCATCTAGACCACGAAATGCACAAAGAGTAAGGTTTTTCTGATAAAAAATTAATATTGCCGAAAATCAAGAAGTAATCCTAGCGGCAGATGTCGCTAAGAACTTCAGTTTAGAGAACATCAAAGGAGCAAATCTGCATGTTCACACACGTCAAGTCCACCATTAGACATATTGCGCCTGATAACTTACGCGGACGTAATTTAATCAAGGTGGTCTATGTCGTGCTTGAGTCCCAATATCAAAGTGCATTGTCGCAAGCTGTTAGCACAATAAACTCGAACAACCCCAACCTAGCCATTGAAATCAGTGGGTACTTGATCGAGGAACTCCGAGATCCAGAGAACTACGAAGAGTTCAAACGGGAAATGGAGACTGCTAACATCTTTATCGCCTCACTTATTTTCATAGAAGACTTAGCACAAAAAGTAGTTACAGCCGTAGAACCACACCGCCATCACCTAGATGTTTCGGTTGTTTTCCCATCCATGCCCGAAGTTATGCGCCTCAATAAAATGGGGACTTTTTCCTTGGCACAATTGGGACAATCGAAGAGTGCGATCGCTCAATTTATGCGGAAACGCAAGGAAAAATCTGGAGCAGGATTCCAAGATGGAATGCTGAAACTGCTGCGAACCTTGCCCCAAGTATTAAAGTTCTTGCCAATGGAAAAGGCACAGGACGCTCGAAATTTCATGCTCAGTTTTCAGTATTGGCTTGGAGGTTCACCAGAAAACCTGGAAAACTTCTTGCTAATGTTAGCTGATAAATATGTATTAAAAGATGTAGACAAGAAAAATTTTCCATCTCCCACTTATGAAGCGCCAGTTGTCTATCCCGATATGGGAATTTGGCATCCTTTGGCGACCACCATGTTTGAGGATATAAGAGAATACCTGAATTGGTACACCGCCCGCAAGGATATTTCTAGTGATCTAAAAGATCCCTTAGCTCCTTGTGTCGGTTTAGTATTACAACGCACGCACCTAGTTACAGGTGATGATGCCCATTATGTAGCCATTGTCCAGGAATTGGAATCACTGGGAGCCAGAGTAATTCCTGTATTTGCCGGCGGCTTGGATTTTTCCAAACCCGTGGATGCTTACTTTTATGAACCGACTACCAACACAACGTTGATTGATGCAGTGATTTCGTTGACTGGGTTTGCCTTAGTTGGTGGTCCAGCTAGACAAGACCATCCCAAAGCCATTGAATCACTCAAACGCCTGAATCGTCCTTATATGGTAGCGTTGCCCTTAGTCTTCCAAACCACAGAAGAGTGGATGGATAGCGACTTGGGTTTACATCCCATTCAAGTAGCTTTGCAAATTGCTATTCCTGAATTAGATGGAGCCATTGAGCCGATAATTTTATCAGGTAGAGATGGGGCTACAGGAAAAGCACACGCCCTCCAGGATCGAGTAGAAGCCATAGCCCAAAGAGCCTTAAAATGGGCTAACCTGCGCCGCAAGCCAAAACTTGACAAAAAAGTTGCCATCACCGTTTTCAGCTTCCCCCCAGATAAAGGCAACGTCGGAACCGCCGCTTACTTAGATGTATTCGGTTCCATATTTGAAGTATTAAAAGGGCTAAGAAACAACGGCTACGACGTGCAAGACGTTCCCGAAACCGCCCAAGCGTTAATGGAACAAGTCATCCACGATGCCCAGGCACAGTATTCCAGCCCAGAACTGAACATCGCCTACAAGATGTCAGTCCCAGAGTATGAAGCACTCACCCCCTACTCCCAACGCCTAGAAGAAAACTGGGGACCACCTCCCGGAAACCTCAACAGCGATGGTCAGAACCTGCTGATTTACGGCAAACAATTTGGTAACGTCTTCATCGGCGTACAGCCTACATTTGGTTACGAAGGCGACCCCATGCGGCTATTGTTCTCCCGTTCAGCCAGTCCTCACCACGGTTTTGCAGCTTACTACACCTACCTAGAGCAAATTTGGGGTGCGGATGCAGTACTGCACTTTGGTACACATGGTTCCTTGGAATTTATGCCAGGTAAGCAAATGGGGATGTCTGGAGACTGTTACCCAGATAACCTAATTGGCTCAATTCCCAACCTGTATTACTACGCAGCCAATAACCCCAGTGAAGCGACAATTGCCAAACGCCGCAGTTATGCTGAAACAATTTCCTACCTGACACCACCCGCAGAAAACGCCGGGTTATATAAAGGTTTGAAAGAACTCAGCGAATTAATAGCTTCATACCAAACCTTAAAAGATAGTGGGCGAGGCATTCCCATTGTCAACACGATCATGGATAAATGCCGGATCGTCAACCTGGATAAAGATATTAACTTACCAGATACCGATGCCAAAGAAATGACCGCCGATGAGCGAGATCATATTGTTGGTAGCGTCTACCGGAAGTTAATGGAAATTGAATCTAGGCTGTTACCTTGCGGGTTGCACGTCATTGGTAAACCACCAAGTGCGGAAGAAGCAGTAGCTACCCTAGTTAACATTGGTAGTTTAGATCGTCAAGAAGAAGAAATTCTCAGCTTACCCCGAATCATTGCCAGCAGCATCGGGCGTGACATAGACGACATTTACAAAAACAGCGACCTCGGTAATTTAGAAGATGTCCAGTTATTACAAGATATAACCTTAGCCACCCGTGAAGCAGTAGCCGCACTGGTAAAAGCGCAAACCGACGCAGAAGGCAGAGTTTCTTTGGTTTCCCGGTTGAACTTCTTCAACATGGGTAAAAAAGAACCTTGGGTAGAAGCTTTACATAAAGCCGGCTATCCCAAAGTTGACCCAGAAGCCTTAAAGCCAGTGTTTGAGTATTTGGAATTCTGCTTGAAACAAGTTTGTGCAGATAACGAACTCGGCGCATTACTCCAAGGCTTAGAAGGCGAATATGTTTTACCTGGCCCTGGTGGAGATCCCATCCGTAACCCGGATGTATTGCCTACAGGTAAGAATATCCATGCCCTCGACCCCCAATCAATCCCCACAGCCGCCGCAGTCCAATCAGCCAAAATCGTTGTAGATCGGCTCTTGGAACGTAACAAGGCAGAAAATGAGGGTAAATGGCCAGAAACCATCGCCTGTGTCCTCTGGGGAACCGATAACATCAAAACTTACGGTGAATCCCTAGCACAAATTATGTGGATGATTGGTGTGCGTCCGGTTCCCGATGCTTTGGGACGGGTGAACAAGTTGGAGTTAATACCTTTAGAAGAGTTGGGACGACCCAGAATTGATGTAGTAATCAACTGTTCTGGTGTATTCCGCGACTTGTTCATTAACCAAATGAACCTGCTAGACCAAGGTGTGAAAATGGCTGCTGAGGCTGATGAACCCTTAGAAATGAACTTTGTTCGCCAACACGCTTTGAAACAAGCCGAGGAAATGGGAATTAATCTGCGTCAAGCAGCGACTCGCGTTTTCTCTAATGCTTCTGGTTCTTACTCGTCAAATATTAACTTAGCGGTAGAAAACAGCACTTGGGATAGTGAAGCCGAGTTGCAGGAAATGTACCTGAGACGGAAATCGTTCTCCTTCAATTCTGATAACCCCGGTGTGATGGATGAGTCACGGCAGATGTTTGAAACTTCTTTGAAAACTGCTGATGCTACATTCCAAAACCTGGACTCTTCGGAAATTAGCTTAACGGACGTTTCCCACTACTTTGACTCAGATCCTACTAAGTTAGTAGCAAGTCTGCGTAAAGATGGGAAGACACCAGCATCATACATTGCAGACACTACCACAGCAAATGCACAGGTGCGATCGTTAACGGAAACCGTGCGTTTAGATGCGCGTACCAAGTTGTTAAACCCCAAATGGTACGAAGGGATGTTATCTCACGGTTACGAAGGTGTACGCGAACTTTCCAAGCGGTTAGTAAATACCACTGGTTGGAGTGCGACCGCCGGCGCTGTGGATAACTGGATTTATGAGGATACCAACGAAACCTTCATCAAAGATGAAGAAATGCAGAAACGGTTGATGAATCTCAACCCCCATTCTTTCCGCAAGATTGTTTCCACGTTGTTGGAAATGAATGGTCGCGGTTATTGGGAGACTAGCGACGATAATTTAGATCGTCTGCGCGAGTTGTACCAAGAGGTTGAAGACCGGATTGAAGGTATAGAATAGGATTACATGGGCAGGTATAAAACCTGCCTATTTTTAAATGAGTTGATTTTTTTTCACGCAGAGGCGCAGAGGCGCAGAGAGGTGTTGGGAATTTGATATAATTGTTGTGGGTTTCGCGCAAAGGTGCTAAGGAGCAAAGGAAGAGAGAGATTAGTTCATGATTTGGGTGAAATAACAATTTTTGTAATTGTAGGATATGGCTATGAATGCTTTAACTGTCAATTTAAAATCAGTGATAGATATGACTGATGATCAGTTTTTTCAGCTATGTCAAAACAACCGGGAATTGAGATTTGAAAGAACTGCAAATGGGGAATTAATCATTATGCCACCAACGGGAGGAGAAACGGGAAATCGTAATGGTAGACTAAATCAACAATTATTTAATTGGACTGATGCTGATGGTACGGGAATAGCTTTTGATTCTTCTACCTGTTTTAAATTGCCTAATGGTGCAGATCGTTCTCCTGATGCTTCTTGGATAAAGTTAGAAAGATGGGATAGTTTAACGGAGGAGCAAAAAGAAAAGTTTCCCCCGATTTGTCCTGATTTTGTGGTTGAATTACTTTCCCCAAGTGATAGTTTGAAGGTTGCACAGGAAAAGATGAGGGAATATATAGATAATGGTGTGCGTTTAGGTTTATTAATTAATCGTAAATATCGGCAAGTTGAGATTTATAGACAAGGAAAAGAGGTTGAGGTTTTGGAGTCTCCTACTACGGTGTCAGGGGAAGATGTGTTAAATGGTTTTGTTTTGAATTTGGGAATGATTTGGTAATATCTGCCTGGATTTTAACAAACAGAGATTTATTTTTACTTTTATTCATGATCTTATGAATTATTCTTGTTTGTAGTTAATATATAATAATCTTAGATACTCTGTTTATTTCATAACACTTAGAAAATGGGGAGAAATAGATCAAAAACTTTCAAAATTGTCAAATATTAGAGTTTTGTTCAGTGCAGCTAAAGCAAATGAAGGAAAAATAAAAACACAATTTAACCCACATTCCGCACCTTCAACTGTCACAAGCGGTAATTACTGAAATAAAAATGTAAGCAAAGAATAAAATCAGACATTTATAGGGAGAAAAGATTTTGAGCAGTCATTAATCTGACAAAATGGCATCAGAATGTATTGTCAATAAGGAGCAATAAGAACGAGAACTAAATTTATGTGATTTGATAGATAAATGTCTATGCTAAATCTCTAAATTCGCAATTTTACTAATATATACAAGCGACAAACCTAGATTTTAAACATATTAATTGAGAACTAATTGTTAAATTAATTAGCCCGTTAATCAAAAATAAAATAACTAATTAAATACGCAATTACGAGAATAGTTAGGTAACGAATTTATAGTAATGAAGACAATCTGATGGTAAAAGCCTCAGAATAAAATCTCTATCTTTATTCTGATTAGAGATTTGAATTTGGTCATTAGATGTAACTAAATGAATTGACTGAAAGCATTGAAATATCCAGCGTACAGTAGGTTTTGCAGTTGGTTTACCTAACTGATTTCTAATTGTTGATTGATTTTCTCGTAAAGCGGCTCGTATTTGTCTTTGTGCCAGGGTATATACCAGCAAGCATAAACCCATAATCATTGCTAGAGATTCAATTCTCTCAGGGCTTTTGAGAAAGATACTATCTGCAAAAAATAATGGGTCTTTGAGAAAACCAAATCCCCGTTCACATGATTGTTGTGCTTTATATTCCTTTAACATTGAGTCATTGCTGAGTACACTAGACTCTAAAATATTTGTGGCAATTACAAATCTACCTGCACTCTGTACTTCCTTGTTAATTTGATTTTCATTCCTGGATACTGTCCCGAATATTTGGTAGAATTTCTCTGGTTGGTTGTCTTTTTTCTTTGATGTGATTTCACTGACGTTACTCTGCTCAATTTGGTGATATTTAAATTGTTTCGATATTTTTAATAATGCCTTGATAGCATCAGCCTCACAAGCAAATTTATCTTGTGATAACTTTTTCAATTCCTTAACAGCTTTTTCTTCAGCCTTGATAATTTTTTGTGAAAGCTTACGCAGGTCTGATTCTTTTCTCACTTGGCTCTGTACGACCAACCATCTTTGCTCTATGTCCCCGTAAGTTATTTGATTTTCTTTAAATGAATATCCTG
>NZ_CP007203.1:0-89285 GCF_000340565.2 Nodularia spumigena CCY9414 | reverse complement strand
GCAGAGTGGATATGGATACACATTCCCCCGTTATTAAAAAAGCTAAAATGTCCATCCGAAACTTATCAATTATTAGATTTGTATCACGCTGTATCACATTTAAAAGATTTTGCTGATGCTGCTTTTAGTACAGATAATGAAAGTCAATTATGGTTTAAAAAAAGACTCGAAAAGCTTTAAAGAAAGGGCAAACGCTAGATTTAATGAGAAACATGGGTGAATTTATCTCTGGCGCGACTGGAGAACGCTGTAAAATTTTAGTGCGAGAGCGAAATTATATTTTAAAAGCCTATAGAAGGAGGCTGTTAAAATATAACGAGGTGGCATCTCAAAAGCTTCCTCTTGGTAGTGGCGCAGTTGAAAGTTTAATTCGTCAAGTTGTTAATTTACGCATGAAAGGAAACAGTAAGTTTTGGTTACAAAATAATGCAGAAATTATGTTACATCTGCGTTGTCAATGGATAGCTAAAACTTGGGATAATTTTTGTGATTCTATTTTTAATTCTTTGATCAAATCCCCAACTGGGTAATAAATTTTATACTTTAATTCTTCCTTTAATTTATTTTCTGCTGTAATTGATACCAAACATTCAAGAGATATTACAGAAAATTTTGGAAATAATCGTCAAATGATTTACTAGCAATCTTTTTGAGATATCTCATCAAGATAATTTATCGTGTAAATACGTTTATATATTGTAAATAAAATTACTTTGTACTGAAAAAAGATGATTAGCGATCGCTACTTTTTGACCCAACTTCACAAAATCGCGTTGCTCCCATATATACAAGCGACAAACCTAGATTTTAAACATATTAATTGAGAACTAATTGTTAAATTAATTAGCCCGTTAATCAAAAATAAAATAACTAATTAAATACGCAATTACGAGAATAGTTAGGTAACGAATTTATAGTAATGAAGACAATCTGATGGTAAAAGCCTCAGAATAAAATCTCTATCTTTATTCTGATTAGAGATTTGAATTTGGTCATTAGATGTAACTAAATGAATTGACTGAAAGCATTGAAATATCCAGCGCACAGTAGGTTTTGCAGTTGGTTTACCTAACTGATTTCTAATTGTTGATTGATTTTCTCGTAAAGCGGCTCGTATTTGTCTTTGTGCCAGGGTATATACCAGCAAGCATAAACCCATAATCATTGCTAGAGATTCAATTCTCTCAGGGCTTTTGAGAAAGATACTATCTGCAAAAAATAATGGGTCTTTGAGAAAACCAAATCCCCGTTCACATGATTGTTGTGCTTTATATTCCTTTAACATTGAGTCATTGCTGAGTACACTAGACTCTAAAATATTTGTGGCAATTACAAATCTACCTGCACTCTGTACTTCCTTGTTAATTTGATTTTCATTCCTGGATACTGTCCCGAATATTTGGTAGAATTTCTCTGGTTGGTTGTCTTTTTTCTTTGATGTGATTTCACTGACGTTACTCTGCTCAATTTGGTGATATTTAAATTGTTTCGATATTTTTAATAATGCCTTGATAGCATCAGCCTCACAAGCAAATTTATCTTGTGATAACTTTTTCAATTCCTTAACAGCTTTTTCTTCAGCCTTGATAATTTTTTGTGAAAGCTTACGCAGGTCTGATTCTTTTCTCACTTGGCTCTGTACGACCAACCATCTTTGCTCTATGTCCCCGTAAGTTATTTGATTTTCTTTAAATGAATATCCTGATAATTCGCTTTCGACAAATTCCGAATCGGCTAAATTCGATCCCGCCGCATTTAAGGCAATTACCAAAAATATTGTATCTAGTCCTTTAATAAAGAGTTTATCCATGACTCTACCCAATTTATCATCGTTTAGGTATTCTGGTTTTACTCCGGCTCCTATCAAATGTTCACAAGCTATTGTTTCAAAAAATTTGGGGAACATATATAGTGGTTGAGATACAAATCCTAACCCATTTAAAATCATGGCTTTGACCGCATGACCAGGGCTGACCTTTTCTCCTTTTTCTTCACCTATTAAATCATTAATGATTTCTACCAACCCAATGGCATCTACCATTCCTGCTACTATGCCTAAATGATCTATATTTTGGATTTGGATTTCTTTTACATTCAACATCACAACAGGATTCTCCATGAATTCTGTTTTGATTTTCTCATTTCTATTTTGGTTAACAATTAATTTTTCTAAACTTTTTCGGGATTTTCGCATTTCTCCTGGAATCCAGGTTTTTACCTGAAAGCTTTGCTCATTGGCAGTTGCTTAGGTTTCTAAGACTAATTCTTATTAAGCTTCTTTCTTCTTAATTTAGTTTAGTTCTTATGTACTACTTTAGCGCTCTTTTCTTGATGTGTGACAGTTGAGGGTGCGGAATGTGGGATATATCCGCTACCTAAGTCGAAAAACCCGAAAATTTTGCCGTCGGATGCTGTGATGGTCATGACTTCATGGGGGAGGAGTTTTTCATGGCTGTATTTGATTACAGCTCGCCAAGACATCCGACCAGCATAATTAGGTTCTCCGTCTCCAATCAATGTCTGCCTAACTACAGAGTTTAACCCATCAGCCCCAATTAACACATCTGCCTGCACTGTTTTTCCGCCTTGAAAGCTGACTTGGACTCTTTGATCATTTTGCTCAAAACTAATGCACCTATGGTCAAGGTGGATGGCTTCAGATGGCAGTTGAGGGGCGAGGATTTCTTGGAGACGCGACCACCGAATTTGTAACATCGGTTGACCGTATTTTTCTTGTAGTGTTACGGATTTCTGCCCAATTAACTCGCCGTTGCTTTTGTGCAGTTTCAGCTTTTGAGTTTGGCTACCCGCAGCTTTTAGTAACTCAGTTATACCAGGTGCGATCGCCTCAAGACTATTTAAGCCATTTGGTACAAGGCTCAAACCAGCACCCACTGGACGCAAAACACGCGCTTTTTCGTAAACTTGGGCATTAATGCCTTGTTTACGGAGTGCTTGAGCTACGGATAAACCACCTAGTCCCGCACCAATACCAATAATTGCTACTTTATTAACCATATTTTAAGTATTATCTCTATCAAATATTCAGCAATTTCTCGTTTGATTTTTTCACTTTCGATATCCAGCCTTGATATAAATTCAAAATTTCTGAGTAAGAAACAGTAGTTTCAAATATTATATCAATGAGTGAAGGAGGGAACAAATTCGGCAGCATTCTGTGCAAAGTTTTGGCAATGTATTCTCTCAAAATAAACTCAATAAATAATCCTGTCGATGTGGGGAAAGCATAGTCTCCTAGTTCCACTAAAGCGTAACCATCTGGTTGACGTTGAATAGTAAATTGTTTAAGAGACTCGGTTAAATTATCAGCATATTCATTCAAAATATGATCAAAAACTTTCGCATCTTCTAGTGCTGCATTACAGCCTTGACCAATTGACGATGATACCGCATGGGCTGCATCTCCCATAATTACTACACTATCACCTTGATGATAATGGTTACACCGAACTGTTAAAATTTTAGCAATTGGTCTATTGAGGAAAGCTTGCGCTTCTTCTTCCGTCATCATCTGACCAATTTCGGGAAAGTTTTCTTGAAAAAATTGTAATACATCTTGGGTACTAGAAAGACCAGCTATCTGATTTTTTTCGCGGGGAAAATTAATGGCTCCACTCATCGTCCCATCGGCTTGATGTAGGGCTACCATGAGCGTACCGTCTGCTAGTCTCCAAGTGTGAATATTGTCTGATTTGAGGTTAAGGCTGGAGTTTTGGCTATTGTCTAAGAAAATTGATTTGTAGTCAGTCGGGTAATACTTTTGTTCACACTCAAAATTTTCTGTACCCAAGAAACCTTCTCTGACCGCAGAATTGGCTCCGTCTGTACCAATTAACAAGTCATAATCAACAGTAAAACCCTGGTTTTCTGTAATACTTTGAAATGTGACAGTTTTTGCCGTAAAATCTACAGAAGTGCATTGACAATCAAAATGAATTTTTAGCCGACTTTCATCGTACTTTTGGCTTAATTCTTTTAATAACACAATTACTAAATTAGTCCGATCAAGAGTAACTAAAGGAATTTTCCTCGGTGTCAATCTCGATTTACCATTTTTTTGGTGAAAAAGCGTTCCTGTCATTTCCACACTAACTGCTTTGACTGCTGCTTCTAAACCTTCAATTTGTCTCAAAGCACTCATTCCCCTTTCGTTAAGAGATATGGGGAAGGTTCGGGATTTTGAAAAGGAGATAATTCGAGGATCGCTGCGACGCTCGTAAATGTTAATCTGGTATTTGTCGTCACGACGTAAAAGATAGTGCGCCAGCAGAATTCCGCTAGGGCCAGCACCAATAATTGCTACTTTTTTGACCATGTTTCTCGGTCTTATTGATGGACAAACTAGAGTTATAAATTCTAAATTAAAATATAAAAGTTTTTCATGAATCTTCAGAAGTATTTAGTAGGAAGCGCAAAATCTTTGAGATACCGCACCCCTATCATGTATTGAATTTAACTCAATTATCTCTATTCTCATCTCTTACTCTGGTGCGCCTGGTGCGCCTGGTGCGTGATTTAAATTCATACTTATAATCAGCTAAAATCCAAAAGCTAAAGTATCCAACATATATTTACTTTTTTCCCGTCCAACCTCTAGATAAATCTCTAGCAGTTCTTCATAAGCAGTAGCACCTCCGACAATACTCCAAAACTCATTCCCGATAACTACAGCTTTATCAAAAGGTAAATAACTTTTTGCTTGCGTCCATTTATAATCAGCTTTATTTACACCATAAGGATTATACGGCATTGCATAGTAAGATTGTACTTGAGGACGGTTGACACCGCGCAGCAAATGAAATCTCAATAAACGTTGGAGAACTTCTAAACATTGTCCTTTGTTGGGTTTAGGAGCTTTAATTTCAAAGAAAAATTCTGTCCCATCTTTTGCCAGAATATAAAGGTCTACGCGAACAATCTTTGTTTCTAACAGGACTTACGCAAAAACTATCTCAAACCCTGATTCCTCTGTGTCCTCTGCGTCTGGTGTGGTTCGTTATTCCGTAATTTCTGCGTAAGTCCTATAATTAACTTATCTTCCAACTTCATGAGCGAAAAAACAACACAAATCAATCAACCCGGTTTAGTCTTAGCACCAGGAACAGAAGGCTGGTGGGACTCCGAGAGAGTATCATCACCGCAAGTCATACGCTGTCCCGATGGAACCTGGAAAATGTGGTACTACGGACGGGATGCAGCTTTTGACCGGCAAATTAACTTACCAACTGGGCGCTGTGGTTTAGCCATTTCCCCAGACGGAGTGAATTGGCAACGAGTCAAAGGACAATTGACAATGGGTTCTGTATTGGAACCGCACCCAGATACTCACCGCTTTGATTCTGCCCATCTGGGTGTCAGTAATGTAAATTTTTACGATGGTCTTTATTGGATGTGGTACTTTGGCGGGAACCACACAGTTGTCGATATCGGCAAATTTGCAGCCAAAGGGTTACAGATGCGCCCCGGCTGTGCTATTTCCCGTAATGGGATAAATTGGGTGCGACTAGAAGGTGCTTACCAAGGGGCAATTCTAGATGTAGGGAAAAACGGCGAATTTGATGCCCTATTCTGTGCTTGGCCGCAAGTATTGCATGATAATGATGGAACTTGGAAATTATACTACCACACCCTGAACCCAGACAAAGGTTTTTTAGTCGGTTTAGCAGTATCAACCGATGGTTTGCGTTGGGAAAAAGTCGGTCAGATTTTAGGCGCGGGCGAGTCTGGAAGTTTTGATGAGAGAGGTATTGGTACTCGCCATGTCCTAAAAATCAACGGACAATATTTAATGTTTTATGAAGGTGTTAACAACAGTGGTTATCACTCCATTGGTTTAGCCATTTCTGATGATGGTATTCATTGGCAAAAAGATGCAGATGTCCCTGTCTTTTCCCATGCTGAAAAAGGTTCTGGTTATTGGGATGCACGGGCAGTCGGTACGCCTTGTGTAGTGCCAATGGATGATGGTAGTTTCCGTATGTATTACATTGGTGCTAACGAAGGCGGTCACGATGAACTATCATCACAGCATCAAATTGGTTTGGCAGTAAGTGCTGGAACTAATTTTCGCCAATGGCATCGCTGGGGTGAATAATCATACTCATGTAAAGACAAATAAGTGCAGGGTGTGTTGTCGCGCAGCGCAACGCACCGTCAATAATTTAAGAAGGTGCGTTAGCCTCCGGCATAATACACCCTACTGGCCAACCTACTTTAATTATCAGTGATTAATCTAAGTTAAAAAATTGGGGACACCATCGAAGCATCCCCAAAAACCTATTGCCAAAGATAAATTAGGATAAACAAAACAATCCAAATCACATCTACGAAGTGCCAAAATAACGAAGTCGCATTCACGCCATAGTGACCGGAATCGTAGTTACCAGGAAGGTAAGAACGGACAAAAATAATCGCCTGCAACAGAATACCGGTGAAAACGTGCAAACCGTGAAAACCAGTTAGCAGGTAAAACATTCCACCGTATACCCCGGAAGTAAAGCCAAATTCTAGGTTACTCCATTCAATACCTTGTCCTACTAAAAAGTAGCTACCCATTGCCATTGTGGCGGCGAGATATATGCGAAAACCCTTTAAATTGTGGTTTTGCAGGGCGCGTTCTGCTAAGTAAATGACGAAGCTACTGGAAACTAGAATGACTGTGTTGATTGCAGGTTCTCTGATTTCTAGTCCTGAAACTCCGGCTGGTAGCCAGTTGGGAGTTGTGGTTTTGTAAACGATATAGCCGGCGAAGAAGCTGAGAAAGATGACGCTTTCTGAGAGGAGGAACACGATGAAGCCAAACATTTTGTTGCCTTCTTCGTCGTGTTCGTGTTCAACGCCTGGGTGATGGTGAGATATTTGTAATTCGTCTGGCTTGATGGAACTGTCCATTGAGGGGAATTCTCCTTTTTTAAACGCAGAGGAACGCGGAGGGAAGCGCAAAGGTGCGCGGAGGTTTATTCTGCGTTTTTTAATGCGGGGTTGTTGGCTGTTAAGGGTTCTGTTTTGCCGTAGCCGTACGGGTCGGAGATGATGATGGGTATTTGTTCAAAGTTTTCTACTGGAGGAGGTGAGGAAACCATCCACTCTAGTCCAATGGCGCGCCAAGGATTATCGGGGGCTTTTTCTCCTTGCATCCAGGAAACTACCATGTTGAATATGAAGGGTAGGGTAGACATTCCCAGGAGGAAAGCGCCTAAGCTAGCAATAATGTTCCAAAATTCGTATTCTGGGGCGTAGGAGGAAACTCGGCGTAACATTCCTTGCAACCCTAATGGGTGCATGGGTAAGAAGTTGAGGTTAGTACCAATGAATGTTAGCCAAAAGTGTAGTTTACCCCAGCCTTCGTAGTACATTCTGCCGGTCATTTTGGGGAACCAGTGGTAGATGGCAGAATATAACCCCATCGTCACTGTGCCAAAGAGAACGTAGTGGAAGTGACCGACTACAAAGTAGGTGTTATTTACGTGAACGTCTACAGGTACGGAGGACAGCATAATGCCTGTGATACCGGCGAAGACGAACATTACCAAAGCACCCAGGGAAAACAGCATGGCTGTATCTAACCGCAGTTTACCGCCCCAAATGGTGGCTACCCAAGCAAATACTTTAATGCCTGTGGGTACGGATACAAACATGGTGGTGAGCATGAATATCAACCGCATCCAGCCTGGTGTACCACTAACATACATATGGTGTACCCAGACAATACCACTGACTACGGCAATTAACATTGAGGAAATGGCTACTACTTTGTAGCCAAACAATGGTTTGCGGGCATAGACAGGGAAGATTTCTGAGAAAATACCAAAGATGGGCAGAATAATCACGTAAACGGCAGGATGGGAGTAAAACCAGAAGTAATGCTGAAACATCACTGGATTACCCCCTTGACTGGGGTTGAAAAAGGCTGTACCAGCAGTGAGGTCTAGTAGCAGCATAACTGCACCGGCTGTCAGTGCAGGTAGTCCAAATAATTGGATAATTTGGGCGCTAAATACTGCCCAGACAAATAAAGGCATCCGAAAGAAGCCCATGCCTGGGGCGCGCATTTTTACAATGGTAGTGACAAAGTTAACTGCCCCCATAATTGAGGATACGCCGGATATGGCTACTGCTAGCAACCAAATTACTTGACCATTAATTAAGTTACCTGTGGGGTTTTGCAGACTGACTGGGGGATAAGACCACCAACCGGCTTGGGCTGGACCACCAGGGACTAAGAAACTGGCCATTAACAGTGTTCCGACTACCGGCACCATCCAAAAGGCAACGGCATTGAGTCGGGGAAATGCCATATCTCGCGCCCCTATCATTAGAGGTACTAGATAGTTAGCAAAACCGACTAGGGAAGGAAATGTCCACAAAAACAGCATGACAGTGCCGTGCATGGTGAACATCCCGTTATATACGGTGCGGTCAACTAGGTCTGATTCGGGTGTAATTAGTTCTCCCCGAATTACCATTGCGAAGATACCACCGACGAGAAAGAAGATAAATGAGGTGACAAGGTACTGTATACCTATTACCTTGTGGTCGGTGCTAAAGCTGAAGTATGTTTTCCAGTCACTTGGCTTCTCACCAGGGTGACTGATGCCTGCAACAGGGATATTTGTCATTGGTGAGTTTCCTATGAACCAGGATAATTTACGAGAGGAGATGCCGCAGGTGCGACGGTAGTCCAACCAGTTTTGACTGACTGACTAGCTGCTTGGGCATACTCGGAGGCTGCTTGATTGGGGGCTGGGGAGGGTTTTTGGGTTGCCGCGTGGGTTAGCCATTGGTGGTAGTCTTCGGGAGATTCTACGACTACATTGGCCTGCATGGTGGCAAAATATGTCCCGCTATATTGGGAGTCGGTTAACCGATACTGTCCCGCACGGATGGGGGTAAATTCAAAGTCTATGGTGTGGTTGGGAATTATATCCTGCTTGAGGCGGAATGCAGGAATATAGAAGCCATGCAGCACATCTGCTGATTTTAGTGCTAAACGTACCCGGCGATCGCTTGGTAAATGCAATTCTGTACTAGTAACATTTCTTTCAGGGTAGTGAAACACCCACGCCCATTGTTTAGCCAATACGTCAATGTTTTCTACAGGTTCTGCTAAGGCGTTGACTGGTTCATCTTTTGGGGCTGCATAAGCCGATTCCATGCCCACAGGATTATGCAAATGTACCAGTTCCATCGGCCCTTGAATTCCCATTTGTTCGTAGACTTGATAGCTATAGCCAGCAATCCACAATACCAACATAATCGGAATAGCTGTCCAGACAACTTCTAAAGTGACATTACCCTCAATATGAGGGCCATCTGTCAAGTCGCCTTTTTCCGCCCGATGGAAAATCAGGGAATATATCAGAGTGCTGGTTACGCCCAAGAAGATGAACGCACCCAAGGTGACTAAGAAGCTAATCAAATCATCAATTAGCACTGACTCTGCTGCTGCTTGGGGGGGAAGCCAGGTATAAGCCTGATGTCCTATCCAGAGACTGGTTACAGTCACTATGGTTGCACCCACAAACACGGTGAAAATATTTAAAATCTTCCGCATTTCCATAATTGTTCGTCATTAGTGTTAGTCATGAGTCATTAATCGAAAATGACCAACATTGGTTATTTCAGCATTGTGTTGAGGTCTTCGCCCAAGCGTAGCAAGCTATCTGCTGTATTATGTATGCCAAACTCAGCCGCCATTTGCGCCCCTAGTGTGCCGTGGACGTACAGGATTAACATAACTGCCATACCTGTGGCGAGATAACTCCACTGCACTTCTTGGTCTGCGTCTTCACTCCAAACGAAGCGCTGCCATCCTCTCCAAATGGTCATGCCAGAAATCAGCGCTAGTAAGAATACGCCACCAACACCATGCCAAAGCATTGTTTCCATTGCTTGCATTCCCCAGGCACTTTTCACATCGGCTGGTGGTGTTGCCAGCAGCATTTCATAAAAACCTGCTGCTACTGTGAAAATAGTAATGATAGTCGCGCCTATCATGTTGTACCAGCCCACATCAAAAAAGTTGGCAGGTTGGACAGGAATTGCTAAAAACTTGAAGACCCACTTTTGAAAGGGGAACAGTTTACCCACAATATCAAAGGTAATTCCAATGATGAACAAACCCAAAGTCAAATGGACTAAGTTGGGATGAATGGGAATAGAGTAAGGTAATCCATTTGCGCCCAATTGTGAGCTTAATTGATCAATGAGTTGAGAGTTCATTGCAAGATCCCTTCCTTGACTGCTTCAACAACTGGTACTGTATGCAGTCCATATACCCAAACCAGTTGATCTCCGAGATATACTTGCACGCCCACAATAACTGTCAAAAACAACCCAGCTAACATATAATGAATCGGCAATTTGTAAGGGTTGCGGCTACGAATTACATAGCGCCAAGCTGTAATTGAGGCGATAATTCCAGACAGCGACCAACCAACCAATGTATGTACATTCAACACTGATTTAGCTAAGTCGTAAGGTTGTGCTAAACCTGCTTCAAATTGACCAAAAATAATCGCCACGAAAATAGCGATGGTAGCCACAAACATATTCCACCAACTCACTTCATAAAGATGAGTTCTGCCAGTAAAATAGCCTAGTATATCGCAGAAGAATGCAAACAAAACCATCGCGATTACGAAGTGGACAACGATGGGGTGGATCGTATCTGGATACGGCAAATTATGGTCATTCAATGATGTAAGATACTCAAGCATTGTGTTCTCCTGGACATATCTATTGCACCTCAATCGTCAATATTGACAGCCCTCACACCACTATAATTATTTACACCTGACCGGAGTTTGTATGGCTACACGTAGCGAAATCCGGTCAATGTCAAGATATAGCACTGCTAGGTCTTTACTTGTAGCTCAACACGATGCAGTTACTATTTATCATCAATGATTTAGTTCAATTTATTTGTTCATGTCGATCATCTACAACAGTAATTTTTAATTTATCTAACAAAACTGCTGTATTTTGTTGGATTTGTGTAACCTATCTTTTAGCTTAAAGATTTTTTTACTAATTGTCAAAAAAATTAAGATAAACTTTGAAAAATGCTTATAAAATTCAAAAAAATATTTTGATAATGTAAACTAGCTTGCATTTATCATATATTGCATACATGAAAAGCTTTGAATGTCCAACATGGAACATTCGTAAATTATGATTTTGTGATATCAGTTACAAACAAATATAGGTTTGAATTTTCAATTTAAAAGTAAATGTTAAAGAATTCATAAGCTAATCGCATAACATAGGCGGGCAAGATGCTCACCCCACAAGAGTATGATGTAATTTAAAGATGCAAACCAGATGTTTTTAAATGATCATATTCGGTGAATTAAGCATCATACTCTGAACCCTACCCGTTAGTGGAAAGGGTAAGTTTAGCACTAGCCAAAAACCGGGTAGGGTGTTAAGGATATATTTGTGGAGGGAAGGGATTAATTAGAGATTAACCTCGAAAGTTTTCCCTTCTACTGTTACTTTGTCGCCTAATACTAATTTTCGTCCGCGTCGGGTTTCAACTTCACCATTGACTTTTACGCCACCATCAATAATTATTAGTTTGGCTTGTCCTCCAGTTGAGGCTACACCCATAAACTTTAAAAACTGGTCGAGTTTGATCATTTAAACTTGGGAATTCACTTTATGCACGATACTTTCATTTTAGGTTGAATAGTTGATCGTGTGGCTAACATTGCTGGTGATTAGCTATGCTGGCAATATATTGGGTTAAGGGTGCAAGATGAGAAGATATTGGCAAGTATTAAAGCTATTTTGGAGTACTGCGATCGCAGCTGAGATGGAGTATCGTCTCAATTTTCTCATAGCTACCCTCAGCAGTGTGGGTAATCTCGCAGGCAGTCTTTTCGGATTATTCTTATTTTACCGTACTGGTTACACCTTTACTGGTTGGTCATGGTCAGCCGCTTTATTAGTTTTGGGAATTTTTACCTTGTTACAAGGCTTTGCAGCTACCTTTCTCGCCCCAAACCTGAATCGCATTGTTCGCCACGTCCAAGAAGGTACATTAGATTTTGTCCTACTTAAACCTATCCGCAGTCAATTTTGGCTTTCTACTCATACCTTATCACCTTGGGGACTACCAGATTTAGTTTTTGGCAGTATAATCATCGGCTACGCAGGTACACGCCTCGGTTTGGGAATCAATAATTACCTCATGAGTGCATTGCCGTTATTATTCGGCTTGGCAATCCTTTATAGCTTGTGGTTTATGCTGGGTGCAACTAGCATTTGGTTTGTCAAAATATACAACGCCACTGAAGTTTTACGGGGTTTATTAGAAGCTGGTAGATATCCTATGGTAGCTTATCCCACCGCTTACCGCTTTTTCTTTACCTTTGTAGTGCCTGTAGCATTTTTAACAACTATACCAGCAGAAGCAATGCTGGGTCGGGGTCAAATTAATTGGACAATAGGTGCTGGAGTGTTAGCTGTGGTACTGTTCTGGGTTTCCAGTAGTTTTTGGCGGTTTGCGTTGCGTTTTTATACTAGTGCATCGAGTTAAGTGAAAGGAAATTGTCTTGGCGGTTGCTATAAATTTGGGATGAAATTTATGTTATTGATACTTTAATTAGATGCACTCAATAAGGGGGAGACAATTAACCAGAACCAGAAAACAGGTATAATTTTAATTATATCTTGACGCACATTCACTGTGTGTCCTTTCAGGAGTAATTAAACACTAGGCTATCGGTTTTAATGCAGAGCAGTACATTTCTAATCCAGAGATTGAGAGACAAATTTTTAGCTCAACACTTGAGTGATTTTAATGTTGTTCTCCCACAGAATCATTTGAACATTGAAAATAAAACGCGTTCAAATATCTTTTCGTGGCGTGGTCAATTTTCTCCTCAATTAATTGAAAATTTGCTCCTTTATTATTGTCCGAAACAAGCTAAAATACTTGATCCTTTTGCAGGTAGTGGGACGACTCTTTACGAAGCTGCTTGTTTTGGATTAACAGTTTCTGGATGTGAAGTCAATCCATCAGCTTGGATTTTAAGTAGAACTTATCAACTGATGAATTTAGAATTATCAACTCGTGAGAGGTTAGTTATTTCAATAACAGAAAAGTTAGAAACATATTTTCCAAAGCCTAACCTTTTTGATAATTCTCATCCCAGGAAATTAAGTGTTATCGAGTTTAAATACTTAATTCCTGATTTATATAAAGGAAGCAATTATTGGGAAATAATTATTCTAGACACCTTTGTAGTACTACTAGATTTGGGAAATAATCAGATCACTACAGAATATATACATAATATTTTTTATAAGCTTTGCCAATTTATCAAAAATTTTCCTTACTCCCAAGCACCAATTACTTCTTTATTATGTGATGCTCGTTGCCTTCCTATTGATAATGACAGCATAGACTTTGTTATTACATCACCCCCTTATATTAACGTATTTAACTATCATCAAAACTATAGAGTTTCAGCAGAAACACTTGGTTGGGATTTACTAAAAATTGCTAAATCTGAAATTGGTTCAAATAGAGCAAATCGAAAAAATCGATTTTTTACAGTAGTTCAGTATTGCTTAGACATGGCTTTTGTTCTTAGAGAGCTACAAAGAGTTTGTACCTACGATGCCAGAATTATATTTGTAGTAGGTCATGAATCAAATGTTTTAGGTGTCCCATTTTACAACTCAAAAATAATTTCAGAGCTTTCAACTCAGTCTAATTTGTTTGAATTGAACCTTACACAAAAACGCATCTTTAAAAACAAATTTGGTAAGGTTGTCCGTGAAGATTTACTTAACCTGTCTAATAAAAACTCTAGCTTATCTGTAGAAGATACTGAGGAAATTGCTAGAAATATTGCTCGGAAAGTTATGAATGATGGATTAGCAATTGTTTCGGAACAAAATAAGCCTGCTCTTATGGAAGCAATTGAGAAGATACCTAATTTAAGTAAGTCTCCTCTCTACAATCGTCAGACTAAGAATTACTACCAAAAAGCTTAATTTTTTTAATATCAAAAATACAATAATGCCTCAACTACCAACTCCTCACTACGATAAAATTATTGCTTGCTTAAAAAATCCTAGACTACCGGATGCCGATAAAGAGAGATTTCAAGAGGCTGTAAACAAGTATAATCAATGGATTCAAGCACTAGAATCAGTAGAACAAGGACAACCCGATACTGTAGAAAAATTGGTTGAAGTAACAAATCAATATAAAAGATTTGTTGAGCTTGATTTAATCTTTGACAGCCAAGATAATTTTCTTTATCGGCAGAAGGGACAACTTAAACTGGACAATAGTATTCTTGAGGAATTTCTACCTCAAGTGATTTATAGAAGTTTAAAAGGAATAGATAATACATTTGAAGTTGGCCCTAAAAAGACTTTTGCAGGGTTAAGCTTTTTATCTTCACTAGGAAATCCAGGGATAGGTGGGGAGCCTACATTAAGAACAAAAAACCAAGATTTTGTTTTAGGAAAAAAACTTTACTTAAAAACTTCATTTGATAGCCAGTTTACAAGTTCTAAGCTGGTAGAGTCATATCTTGGATATGTGTGTGCTGAATGTAAGACAAATCTAGATAAAACAATGTTTCAAGAGGCTGTAGCTACGAGTAGGGATTTAAAATTAGCAGTTCCTAGTTCACTTTACTTTTTAGTATGTGAGTTTCTTGATATGACTCCGGTTTCTATTACTGCTACTCAAATTGATGATGTGTTAATTGTTAGAAAATCGAAACGTATATCTGCAAATATTCGCCAAGAATATAAAACTCCAGAGTCAAGACAGCAACATAGACAAGAGTATGCTGACTTTATTGAGATGTCAAAGTACTATCCTGATGTTTTTCAGAAAATGATTGATAAAATTCAAACTTTGGTGGATGATACAGCCCCAAAAGTTGACCAAGTGCTGAAGCGAGGGCATTTCTAAAATCAATTAAGTCAGTGTAAACTTAGTCTTGTACAAATTAAAAGTAATTATATATTACTCTTTACCCAAGTTCTAAAATTACGCATAGCTTGACTTCTGCCAATAGTTAAACATTGCTGAACATACTCATTAATTAATTCCACAATGGGAATATTAGGAAAATTAGGACTAGATAGAACTTTGATATATTTTCCTTCCTGTAGCACAGAAATTTCTAAACCTTGTTTTGTATATCGCCAAAGTTCAGGAACTCCTAAAATTTCATAGTTATCAAATCGAGTCCGGGAAGTAATATCAATTTCAATTGCTAAATCTGGTGGTGAGTCCACAGTTAAATCAAGACGATTTTTACCAATTACAGCAGCTTGATTTTGAATATAAAAACAAGTATCAGGTTCCACTGCTTGCCGCATTTGTTCATTTTTTAGTGTAGTGGAACCAAAAGGTTCAAAATCAATTTGGAGTGTTTCTAGCAAGATTTTAACTAAATCACCAATATATTCTTTATCTTTTTCGTGTTCAGGTAAAGGAACCATAATTTCTAACCAACCATCACTATAAGAAATACGTGCAGCCCGTTTTTCTCCCATTTCTGCCAAAATATTCTCTAACTGCTGCCAACTAATATCTTTTAGCAACATTTCTTGTCCTGGTTTGACGATAATCTGTTGTAGTTCTAAGAGCATACCGCCTCAGATAGTGGGTGTAAATATTATTCTAAATCCGACTTTGTAATTTAGGCGATCGCTCAACCATAATTCTATTATTTAAATAGCGCTAAAATCCGTTAAAATCAAGACTTAGGGATTATGGACAGGGAGATACAAGGGTGCCTACACTGGGAGTTAACATTGACCACATCGCCACCATTCGCCAAGCCCGGCGGACAGTGGAACCAGACCCCGTAGCGGCGGCGGTACTAGCAGAATTAGCAGGTGCAGATGGTATTACAGTGCATCTACGGGAAGACCGGCGACATATCCAAGACAGAGATGTGCTATTGTTGCGGCAAACAGTGCGATCGCATCTCAATTTAGAAATGGCCGCTACAGACGAAATGTTAGCGTTCGCCCTCGATATCAAACCCGATTACGTGACCTTAGTCCCCGAAAAGCGGGAAGAAGTCACCACAGAAGGCGGATTAGATATCGTCGGACAAATTGCTAGAATAGGCGAGATAGTCGATAAATTACAGAGCGTTGGTATTCCAGTTAGTTTATTTATCGACGCACAGCCAGCACAAATTGAAGCATCTGTCAAGGTAAAAGCGCAATTTATTGAACTACACACCGGGCAGTACGCTGAGGCTAAAGACGAAACCAATCGCCAGCAAGAACTAGCCATATTAGCTCAAGGGTGTGAACAAGCAATAAAAGCAGGCTTACGCGTCAACGCAGGTCATGGACTCACATACTGGAACGTTTATCCCGTAGCCGCACTACCAGGAATGGAAGAACTGAACATTGGTCATACCATAATCAGTCGCGCCGCATTAGTCGGAATCGAAAGAGCCGTCCGCGAAATGAAACAAGCAATTACAGTAAACAGTCATCATAATTAGATTGATAACTGATAACTGATAACTGATAACTGAAAAAGAGGGGTTGTAACTGCGAAATCCAGAAATTTGGAATTAAATTTTCAGCAAAAACTTCTATGACCTCAACAGAGTCTAACAGCCTGCCACTTTGGGTACAGCACAGAGATAAAGTCCTAGAACAAAGTACCGATATTGAATGGCGCTATGGCAAGTTTCCCGACTATACCCGTTCAAATGAAAATCTCGCCAAAGAAAGTACACGTAATCATCCTCAAGGTTCACTAGAAGCCATAGTGCAGAACTTGGTGAGAACCTTCGATGTAGAAGCGAACTTCAAAACCAACCCCCAGCAGTGGATATCAGTTGTAAATGAAAAGTTCCGCATGAGTACCAATGGAGGCCCTAGCTACACAATATCAGATGTAGTCGAGTCAGGCACTTACAAGCTCTTAATCGGCAATACCCAACATTACAAAGCTGCTGAGGAAAACTTTGAAACATCCACAAGCCTCTTCCACACAGCATTTCCAGAAGGATTTCTGTGGGAAGTGCTAGAAGTGTTCTCAGCCCCCCCCACAGTTGCCTTTAAGTGGCGGCATTGGGGACATTTTAAGGGCGCATACAAAAATAACGCCCCCACAGGAGAGACAATAGAAGTAATCGGCATGAGCGTTGCCCATGTCACCGAGGACTTAAAAATTCTTTCCTTGGAACACTACTATGACAACACCAAGTTTTTAGAGAAGCTGACAGCAAGCGGACAAGAACAAAAAACTGGTGAACAAAAGCAGAAACAACCAAATTTTTGGAGTTTTTTCCAACAATTTTGGCATTGGCAAGAAAAACCTAGAACTGGCGAAGCAAAAACCAGTGCTTGTCCTTTCAGTGCTTTGATCAGGTAATTCTGGTTTAATTATTTTTTAGGGGTACATGATGTAGCTCTGTACCCTTAAATTATTGAATAGTCAGCAAAGGTTTAAAAATGAAAACATACTATTACGCTTTGGCAAGTCAAAAATTTCTGATTCAAGAAGAACCAACCGCAGAAGTTCTCAAAGAACGTACTCGTTACTACCATGAACAAGAAAAAGAAATTGATTTTTGGTTGGTAAAGCAGCCAGCTTTTTTAGAATCACCTGAGATGGCCGAGGTAAAGGCTAAGTGTCCTCAACCAGCCGCCGCCATTATTTCAACCAATTCCCAATTTATTACCTGGCTAAAACTGCGGTTAGAGTATGTGATTACAGGAGAATTTCAAGCTCCTTCTGAAACAATCTCAGATCCTTTGGCATCTCTCACCTCAGTCTCTTAATATACTGTTGTATACTTTGCCGTTGTCCTCCTAGTAGTTTGTGAAATTTAATGATTTCGTAGTCAGGACTTTATTCCTGATATTCTTGACAAATTACTAAAGAAGTAATGCATGGTAAACTTCGCCAGCTAAGACAATTTGGGGCAGGTTCTTCACCTGCCCTGAAAGTAGGGTAACAAAAAAGGTATATTTAAAATATTTGGAAAAAATCCAGTTTATGCGCCCCAATTTTGTGCAGAAATTTGATACCTTATCTAGTGCATTAGCACTTACAGCAGCAGGCTTAATAGTTAGCATGACTTCTGTCACTGCTCAACAAAATGTTCCCGTTTGTCAACCTCCCCGCCCTGGGGAATATCTTTTGCTGGTAGTTAGTCCCACAGCAAGTAGTCAGAAACAGCTACGTAGTGCCTTACCAAATGAAATTCAAGCTACAACGTGCCGATATCTCAGCGATACAGTGACGCGCATAGGTGGATTTAACAGAATTGACGATGCTAATCGTTGGGCGAAATATATAGATAATATAGTTGGTTTATCTGCCATTATCACAACAAGACCCGGAGGTAATGTCACACAAGCACCAACTTCACCTCAGACAATCAGCTTTAATCCCCAAGTACTAGGAAATGGTTATGCTGTATTGGTAGAGTATTTTAACAAACCAGAAATGGCCAATAGTGTCCAACAAGTAGTGGGAGGTAACATAGGTTTTGCTTCCTACGGACAACGCCCTTACTTACTGGCAATTTATACTCGCAACCAACAAGAAGCATACAACACAATGCAAAGGCTCAACGAACGCGGTTTTTTTGCCGTCCTCGTAGATGGAAGTAAGGTCATGTTATTACGCTCATCTGTGCGCTTATAAATTAGTAAGCAGACCGAGCTAACCAATAGATGGTAATGCCCAAAGCTGAACCAGCTATCACCTGCACGGGTGTATGCCCCAGTAATTCTTTGAGACGGTCTTGGCTAAAGTCTGGTTTTTCATGGAATAATTCATCAATCATTTGATTGAGAATTCGAGCTTGCTTTCCAGCAGCTTGGCGCACTCCGGCTGCATCGTACATGACGATAATGGCAAAAACCGTAGCCAAAGCAAAATCAGGCGATGCCCAACCCAGACTTTGCCCTACACCAGCTGCAAGAGCTGTAACCAAAGCTGAATGGGCGCTGGGCATACCTCCAGTTGTCACTAAAACACGGACATTCAGTTTACGATGTTTGACAAGCTCAACTACGAGCTTCAATGCTTGAGCAATTAAACAAGCTACCAGAGCAACCAGCAGCACCCGGTTATCTAAAATGTTGCCTATGTCCTGCATGGTTTTTTGGTTCGGTTATTGACACTCTCAGCGTCTTTAGACCTGAGATTCTTTAATCAATGAGCCAACTTACAATTGCTGGATTAGTCCAACAAAAACAGAGGTCGATTCTCCTAAAGCGTTAATTCCGGTATGCCCTACCGTACTCGATTTTTGCATTTCATTTTTCACCAAATTTAGCTTTCCTAAACTGCAATACCGTTAGGTATGACTACGCACTCAACCAAATAAGTTAAGTTTTTACGTCGTTTTTTTACGTCGTTTAGTTATACTTAAATTCTAGAATTGTTGCGACTGTATCACATCTACTGTTACCAGTCAATGAATTAGGCGAATAAATTCGTGGTCATTGAGCGAAGTCGAACAGCCCGTGTCGCTTATATCTCAGGTCTAAAGACATTGAGCTTTACGCTTACCGGGTAATCTTGTAAATTTAGCAGCAATTATTTTCTGAGCAGACATTTCAATGCAACCCAAAATCCCAAATCCAAAATTGACCTAGTACCGCAAGGCGGAAGGCGTTCGTCAAAAGTCAAAAGTCAAAAAGCTTGTTATGTAGGCTTTTTGTTGATTTTAAATGGTTTGTTTATTTCCGCCGTGTTGTACTAGTGATTGCGACTGGTGATATAGTGAGCCAGGGCGTTGAGTGGCTGTGCCAATTGCCCAAATGTTTCTAATTCTTTACAGGCTGCTTCCACTAGCTGTTGAGCTTTGGAGCGTGATTCTTCAATTCCCCAAAGGCTGGGATAGGTAACTTTTTTAGCTATGAGGTCTTTACCAGCAGTCTTACCTAATTGCTCCTGTGTAGCAGTGATATCCAGGATATCATCTATGATCTGAAATGCCAGACCAATGTTCTGAGAATAGCGAGAAAGTCTTTGGACATTTTCCGAGGATGCTCCGGCGACAATGCCACCACAAACAACACTAGCTTCTAATAGGGCAGCCGTTTTGTGGTTATGAATAAAATTCAGGGTTTCTAGAGAAATATCTGTCTTACCTTCTGAGTCTAAATCAACCACTTGACCTCCCACCAAGCCAGCAGCCCCCAAGGCTTTGCCAAGACGAGCTATGACTTGCAAAACTCTTTCTCTAGAAACGTTTTCAGGGGTTTGAGTAGCAACAAACTCAAAAGCATAAGCTAACAAGCCATCACCAGCCAAAATTGCGATATCATCACCATAAACTTTGTGATTTGTCAACCTCCCACGACGATAATCATCATTATCCATTGCTGGCAGGTCGTCGTGAATTAACGACATTGTATGGATCATCTCCATAGCACAGGCTGTGGGCATGGCCATGGAAATTGTGCCGCCGATCATTTCACAAGCAGCAAGGCAGAGAATGGGGCGCAGACGCTTACCTCCAGCTAATAGCGAGTAGCGCATTGATTCATAAATCTTTTCTGGATAAATGACGGGAATAGCCTGATCCAGAGCAGTTTCACAAAGCTTTTTTCGCTTTTGGAGATAAGCGGCTAGGTTAAAGGTGGCTTCCTCTTTAATTTTCTGGAGGTTATCAGCTGCTACCATTCTTAAAATTCCTTCAATTTTAGGCTGTTGGCTGTTTATCTTATCCGTCACAATTTTAAGATGCTGTGGCGCGGAAAAAGTCAAACAATTTTAGATTTTAGATTTTGGATTTTGGATTTAGAATCTAGGGGCTTGAGGATTTTCGATTGATTCCACACATAAATCTGGTGGCTTGTACCATTAAGCCATTATTGGTCATGAGTGAGGAGTGAGGAGTTAAAAATTTAGAATTCATAACTTATAACTCACAACTACTTCGCCTTTTTCAAATAACTGGCGACTGTATTTTGCAATAAAATAGCAACTGTCATCGGACCAACACCACCAGGAACTGGAGTGATATATTCCGCGACACCGGCAGTTGATTCCCAGTCAACATCGCCGACTAAGCGACTTTTGCCACTGGCATCTGTTACACGATTCATCCCCACATCTATCACAACGGAGCCTGATTTTACCATCTCGCCAGTAATTAATCCTGGCCGACCTACGGCTGCAATGATTAAATCAGCATTCTTAGTGATAGTACCAAGGTCAAGCGATCGCGAGTGAGCAATGGTAACAGTCGCATCAGCTTCCAGTAGCATCAAAGCCATTGGTTTACCTACTAAAATACTGCGTCCCACCACCACAGCCTGTTTCCCCTGCAAAGAAATTTCATATTCCTGCAATAGCCGCATCACACCAGCTGGTGTACAACTGCGTAAACCAGGTTCTCCCCGGACTAACCGCCCCAAGTTAACTGGGTGCAGTCCATCAGCATCTTTGTCTGGATCTATTTTATTCAGCAGGGCTACAGCATCCAAGTGGCTAGGTAAAGGCAACTGCACGAGAATACCATCTACACGTTCATCTTGATTGAGTGCAGCAATGACTTCTTCAAGTTCCCCTTGAGTTGTTTCTGTGGGAAAATGCTTGCCAAAAGAAGCAATACCGACTTTAGCGCAAGCTCGTTCTTTGTTGCGGACATAAGCAGCTGAGGCTGGGTTATCCCCCACCATTAATACAGCTAAACCAGGCGATCGCCCAATTTTTGCTTGTGTTTCTGTAGTGATAGCTGAAAGTTCTTGATGAATTTTTTCAGCTAAAGCTTTACCATCGAGAATTTTAGCAGTTTTTGTTTCCATTAGAATCCCTACAAGACTCGCCTCTAGTCCACATTTGCTGTCTTTTGCAGCCGAGTCAACACTCATAAATAACTTTTGCCTATTGACTATGAAGGCGTTGCTGCTTAGTGCCGTAGCGTCTTTCTATCCACAAGATTATACTCATATTGTCAACTTCTCAGATCAACTGCCTCATCTGAACAGCAAAGGAATCAAATATAAAGGGTAATGGGGAATAATTCTTCTCATCTCCCTTATCCCCCCACATTTAAGAACCGGAACTGACTTCATGCAACAAACAAAAAAATTTCACCTTTGCAGTATGATTCCTTACCGCCAGGGAATTGCTTTGTTACTTGTAGCGGGACTTTGTAGTTGTAGTTCCTTCACAACACCGAACTTAAAAGTCGGTAACTTGAGCATTGGTAGCAATGTCACCTTGATTCAGGAAATTAAACCAGAAACAGACCAAGAGAGTATAGTTTACGTCCAAGGTAAGGTGGAAAAGCAGGTCCCTTTAATTAAGCAATGGGCATATCAAATTAATGACTCCACTGGCAAAATTTGGGTGATTACCGATCAACCCAATCTCAAAGAAGGGGAGCAAGTGGTAATTAAAGGTAAAGTTCGCTACAAAAGTATTCCCTTAGCTGACCAAGAGTTTGGGGAAGTTTATATAGAAGAAAGTTAAGATTTTTAGGATAACAGGACTTACGCAACAATTGCCAAAAATCTTGATTTATCGTTCGCGTAGCGTGCGCGAAGCCCATACCGCCTTCGCGTAGCGTATGCCCCCAGGGCTTTAGCAGCCCGCGCGCAGCGATGCCCGCAAGGGCTGTAGAACGCCAAGAAAACGTAGATTATGCGTAAGTCCTAGATAAATTACCAGTAAAAAAATATGAATGATCAACCAGTTCATGTAGCGATCGCAATTCTTTACCAAGAAGACAAATTTCTCATGCAACTGCGAGATAATATCCCTGGTATTCTCTACCCTGGTTACTGGGGGCTATTCGGTGGTCATATTGAACTTGGTGAAACGCCCGATGTAGCAGTGAAGCGAGAAGTTATCGAAGAAATTGGCTACACGCTACCATCATTTGCAGAATTTGGTTGTTATGCAGATGATGCTGTTGTTCGTCATGTCTTTCATGCACCACTCCTAGTCGAATTAGATCAACTGGTTTTAAATGAAGGCTGGGATATGGGATTATTAACGCCCGAAGATATTCGCCAAGGTAAGTGTTATTCCCCAATCGCCGATGAAGTCCGACTTTTAGGCGCTATACATCAGCGAATCATGTTGGATTTCATTAGTCATTAGTCATTAGTCAATCAATTTTAGATTTTAGATTTTAGATTTTGGATTAGACTGCAATCTAAAATCCCCACTCCCCACTCCCCTACTTCCCCACTCCCCAATCCCCAGTCAAGTGTTGAAATTCAGGTAAAAAACCGTACTTCAACCGAAACTTCTTTTCTAGATGAATTCCCTAGACTAAGATAGTAATAGAGGCAAAAATATAAGCTGCTGAGTGTGAATACTCAGTTGAATATAAGCAAAATGGGATTCTTTGACTCTGATATAGTTCAGCAAGAAGCAAAACAGCTGTTTGAAGATTATCAAGCACTCATAAATCTTGGTAATAACTACGGCAAATTTGATCGGGAGGGCAAAAAGCTGTTTATTGAGCAAATGGAAGCTATGATGGATCGCTATCGCGTCTTTATGAAGCGATTCGAGCTGTCAGAAGATTTCATGGCGCAGATGACTGTGCAGCAACTTAAGACTCAACTCAACCAATTTGGTGTAACTCCGCAACAGATGTTTGAGCAAATGAATCTTACCCTACAGAGGATGAAAACCGAACTAGAAAAACAGCAATAGTGAATTATGAACTTGATATTAGGGATTTTGGATTAACTGCTCGTCCAAAATCCCTACTTGTTATGGTTTGGGGCGCACAAACGCAGAAGGGGGCTTAAAGTTCTCCGCAGGTACGCCTTTAAGGGCTTGCTGCATAAAATCTTTCCAGATAGGAGCTACCATACCACCACCTGTTGCACCTCTAGATAATGGTCTGTTGTCGTCTCTACCTATCCAGATAGCAGTTGTCAACTGTGGCACAGTCCCCACATACCAAATATCTATTTCCGAGGAAGTTGTTCCCGTTTTACCAGCACTGGGGCGACCTATATCTGCACCTTTACCAGTCCCCGAAGTGACGACTGAACGCATCACATCGATAGTTGCTGCCGATGCCCATTGATCCAGCACTAACTGGGGTTTTGGTGTATTATCTAGCAAGATATTCCCACTACTATCAGTGACACGAGCCATAACTGTTGGTGGCGATTGCCAACCATAATTGGCAAAGGTCGCGTAAGCGCTAGCGAGTTCCAGAGGTGTAATACCTATAGCTCCCAGGGGCAAAGAAGTCACAGGTGCCATCGGACTCATGATTCCCAAGCTACGGGAGGCTTCAACTACTTTATTCATACCTATAGTCATACCCACCCTGATGACTGGAATATTCCGAGACTGGGCTAGAGCTGACCGTACCGTTATTGATCCTTGAAAGCTACCGTCGTAGTTCCTCGGACTGTACCAACCGCTACCATCTCGGTAACTGACTGGCGTATCTTGGACTACCGTATCTGGTGTATATTTCCCAGTAGCAAAGGCAGCATAATAGACTAATGGTTTAAAAGCCGAACCTGGTTGACGCTGGGCTTGGGTTGCACGGTTGAATTCGCTAGTTCGGGAATTTACACCGCCTACCAGTGCCTTGACAAAATGCGTCCGAGGATCAATCGCAACCAAAGCAATTTGATTATTACGCAACCCTTGACTGCTTAATGTTTTACTCCACTTGCTGACAGTTTGTTCCGCCATTATTTGGAAGTCAGCATCAATAGTGGTTTGCACACGCATTCCACCTTTAATCAGCGCCTCACGCCCAAATTTTTTAACTAATTCTTGAGATACAGTATTGGTGACATAAGGTAAGGCACTACCTTGAAATGACCTGATTCGACCAAATTTCAGTTCTTGCTTAAGAGCATCATCATATTCTTGCTTGCTGATCCAGTTTAATTCCAGCATCCGCCCCAAAACTTCCCTTTGTTTGACTTTTGCTAGTTTCATATTCGCAAAGGGACTGAAAACTTCTGGCGCTTGGATTAAACCCGCCATCATTGCTGACTCAGCCAAGTTTAATATTTCTGCTGACTTGTCAAAATAGCTCCGTGCTGCCGTTTGTACACCGTAGTTATTATGACCCCAATAAACTTGATTGAGGTACATTTCCAAAATTTGGTCTTTGGTGAGAATTTGCTCTAACCTAATTGCCAGTACTCCCTCAGCTAACTTCCGAGTATAGGCACGTTTTTGAGTTAAAAACAAATTTTTCACCAGCTGCATGGTGATGGTAGAAGCGCCCTCTCGCACACCACCAGCTGCCAAGTTAGCCATGAAAGCACGTCCGACACCACTGGGATTGATACCGTGGTGATCGTAAAAATGACTATCTTCGCTAGCGAGTACTGCCCGTTTCAAATCTGGGGAAATTCGATCTAGGGACATGACTTCTCGGTTGGCTTCACCGTGAAGACTTGTTAAGAGTTTGCCGTTAATGTCATAAATGTAAGTTGTTTCCGATGGAAAAAAGTTACGTAGCTGTCTCACATCTGGCAAGTTACGGAAACTAATAGCCAGACCAACCAGCCCTCCGGCTACAATAGAGCTTGTCAACATGATGATTGACAAAAGAGTACCGCCAGTTATTTGACCTACTCCTTTCAAAAACTCAAAACCTGATGAATCCTGACGTTGTGGCTGCTTATTTGTAAAAGTCCTAGAAGACGACACGGCGTTCTTACTTCCTCACTTGTAAATATAACTGTAATTCATTGAATGGAATGAAGGCAGGCGGTTAATTGTTTGCAATTATATGAATTTGGTAGATTCAAGTACGGACAAATTGCCAGTGAATGTCACCAACCTAACTTATAGAGTAAAAAGCGTAGTTAATAGCGAATCTCTGAATATGACACAAAATTTTTCTTGGCTACATCGTGGAATAGTAGAAATTTTTCCCCAACCAACTGATGTTGATGGTGAAAATGAAAGTTTAGAGAAGCGCTTGGTGACTACGAACCGACCTTTAAGGATCAAATTGGGAATTGACCCCACAGGATCTGATATTCATCTTGGTCATAGCATACCAGTACGCAAACTGCGGGCGTTTCAAGATGCTGGTCATACAGCAGTTCTCATTATTGGTGATTTTACAGCTCGTATTGGCGATCCTACAGGTAAATCTGAGGTGCGTCGTCAGCTTACAGAAGCAGATGTGGCGCAGAATGCTCAAACTTATCTTGACCAAGTGCGCCCTATTTTGGATTTTGACACACCAGGCAGGTTAGAGGTGCGTTATAACTCGGAATGGCTTTCCGGGCTTGATTTAGGAAAAATTCTAGAGTTACTCTCTACTATGACGGTGGGGCAGATGTTAGCAAAAGAGGGATTTGCTGAACGTTATAAAAAAGAGAATCCAATTTTTATCCATGAGTTCCTATATCCATTGATGCAGGGCTATGATTCAGTGGCTGTTGAGGCAGATGTGGAATTAGGGGGAACTGATCAGAAGTTTAACATTGCTGTGGGGCGAGATTTGCAACGCCATTTTGGTCAAAAGCCGCAATTTGGGTTGCTGCTACCGATTCTGATTGGTACGGATGGTGTGCAAAAAATGTCTAAGTCTCTAAGTAATTATGTGGGTTTGTCGGAACACCCTGCCCAAAAATATCAGAAGTTACAAGGTGTTCCTGATAATTTGCTGTCTCAGTATTTTGAACTGTTGACGGATTTACCTTTGGAAAAATTGCCTGAAAATCCCCGCGATCGCCAAATGCTTTTAGCATGGGAGGTGGTGAAACAATACAACGGTGAAATTGCCGCTAATGAAGCTAAGGATGCTGCAAAAAGCGGCGGGAAGGAAGGTACAGTTCCCGAATTTTCCCTGAGTGAGGTATCAGAGTTTCCTGTGAAGTTAGCGTCTCTTCTCAATGTGACTGGTTTGTGCAAAAGTACTGGGGAGGGTAAACGGAAAATTCAAGAGGGTGGGGTGCGTCTCGATGGCGATCGCATGACTGATATTGATACCACTTTTGAACAGCCTAGTGAATTACACGGGCGTGTGCTACAAGTTGGTAAAAATAAGTTTGTCCGACTTGTAAAGAACTAATCACCAATGACTAATGACTAATGACCAAATAATTGTGCCTTTGGATGTGCCGGATCTACAGAGTGCGATCGCTCTTGTGGATCAATTGCCACAAGTAAATTTCTGGAAGGTGGGTTTAGAATTATTTACGAGTTCTGGTCCCACAATCCTGGAAGTTTTAAAATCCCGGCAAAAACGCATTTTTTTAGATTTGAAGTTTCACGATATCCCCAATACTGTCGCCGGGGCTTGTCGTAGTGCTGCTAATTACGGAGTGGACTTACTCACGATTCACGCCACTGCTGGCAAAGATGCCCTGAAAGCGGCAACTGAGGCTGTACAGGTGGGCGCAACGCAAGCGGGTGTTAAACCACCGCAGTTAATCGCTATTACCCTGCTGACGAGTATTTCTTCTCGGCAGCTGGCGTTTGATTTGAAAATTCCCGTAGAATTACCAGAATATGCTTTAGAAATGGCATTGATGGCGCAGGAATCAGGGTTGAATGGGGCTGTTTGTTCACCCCAGGAGGTCGCACAGTTACGCCAAACTTGTGGAAATGACTTTTTGCTCGTTTGTCCGGGTGTCCGCCCAGACTGGGCAGAAAAGGGAGATCAAAAGCGATCGCTTACCCCCGCCCAAGCTATCAAAGCCGGTGCAGATTACCTCGTAATTGGTCGTCCAATCACTGCGGCGGCTGAACCTGAGTTAGCCTGGAACAAGATTGTTGAGGAGTTAACTACACAATTTTAGATTTTAGATTTTGGATTTTGGATTGATTCCACAGATAAATCTAGAGGCTTGAGGATTTTGGATTTTGGATTTTCGATTGATTCGACGGATAAATCAGAGGGCTTGTACCATTAGGGGACTATTGGTCAAAAAGAAAAATTATGGCTTATGGCTTTTAGCCTCCGGCTTGTGGCTAGTAGCGGCAAATAGCATGAATAACTCAGTATTTGCCAATACACCTGTTTTACTAACTCAGACGAAAGCTGTTAAAAATGGGCTGAGTTCTGTTTGTTCTGAACAAAGTTTAGAATTATTAACTATTCAGCTATTGCAAGATTTACCAAGTTATGCTAACCGCGTCACTCAACGCGCCCGCCGTCGCAGTCGCAGCAGTAATATTTACAGTTATGTGCTATTAGCAGGAAAACCAGAGTTTCAGCCCCTACCCATTAACTCTGCTGGGTACAACGCCAATGGGCAGAAAAGTACAGCAACAGGAGTAGAGCAAGTTTTCTTTACTACTTTAGAACGGCAGTATATAGCTGGTAAAATCGTCGAATCGCAGCAATTTCACTGGTTGTTATTGACAAAAAGTAAGACTGGGTGGCGTTTAGTAATGATGTTTACCCAAATTGCTGGTGATTCTCAACAAGTAATATCGCCCCCCAGAGATAGTAGTAAGGGTGTAATTGCCCAAGCAGTTAAAACTTGGTTGCGAGATTGTCAGGCGGGTAGTGTGCGGATGCGTAGGGGAATTTAATAATCTCCGCAATCACAACTACTACCCCCATCATAACTACCACTATCGCAACTACTGCTGCTGCTATATCCACTACTATCGCAATTACTGCTGCTGCTATATCCACCACTGTCGTTACTACTGCTACCGCCATCACCACTGCTACTACTAGAGTTATAGCTACCATAATTGTGGATAGATGAGCTACTCGAAACACTGTTATTGTTGCCAGAAATTGGTCGATAACGATTAAGTTTTTTCTTTTGAGCAGATGAAGTAGAGTTTCTCAAGCAAAGTATCCAGCCCAACACCACCATCACAATTATAATTAAGCCCCACATAATTCTAGGACTTACGCATAATTTACGTTTTCTTGGCGTTCTACAGCCCTTGCGGGCATACGCTGCGCGAAGGCGGTTAGATAAATCAAGATTTTTGGCAATTGTTGCGTAAGTCCTGAATTCTTCTCCTGTGCTAACCGATTCACCTGATCAACTACAGTTCTTTCAGCAGCTTTTCCTGATTTCATCATTTGAATAAATTGAACACAGGTGTTCAAAGATAATGATAGCTATTCCTCAACAAGCCCCAAAAATGACAGTCCAGGAATATCTGGAATGGGAACCCCAACAAGATATTCGCTATGAATATGTCAACGGCAAAATTTTTGCCATGACAGGTGGGACAATTCCGCACAATGATATTGCTCTTAATCTTTATACTGCTTTACGCCCTCATCTCCGCTCCAAAGGTTGTCGAGTGAATGTATCAGATGTGAAGGTGCAAGTCACTCCCAACAGTCCTTACTACTATCCTGATTTGATTGTCAGTTGTGATTCTCAAGACCTTAAAGCTCACAAATTTATTCAATATCCGCAGATAATTGTCGAGGTTATTTCCCCAGGAACCAGCGCTAGAGATAGAGGTGAAAAATTGTCTGATTATTTGAAAATGCCTACTTTACAAGAGTATCTCCTCATTGACTCGGAAAAAATTGCTGTTGAGCGTTACTCACGGGGAGAAGGTAGAATGTGGCTTTATTATCCGTATATACCAGGAGATATAATTACTCTAGTAAGTATTGATTTTGAGTTTCCCATTGAACTCCTCTATGAAAATGTTATATTTCCAACTGAAGAATAACTAAAACAACATCACCAAATTCATGTGAGTTCATCTAATTTGGTACGCACTGCTTGGATATCTTGCCACATCAACCATTTAGGCTTACCGACTTCCTTGGAGGGGTTACGCAACAAGTAGGATGGGTGAAAAATTGCCATACATAAACGCCCTTCCCATTCCAGCCACTGTCCGCGAATTTTCGTAATTCCCCGCTTATCGCCAGTAATGCCTTTGACCGCAGTTGCACCTGTAAGTAAAATAATTTTCGGGTCAACAAGGCGAATTTGTTCTAGTAAGTAGGGTATGCAAGCCGCCATTTCATCAGGGTTGGGCGCTCGGTTTTTTGGTGGACGACATTTATTAATATTGGCAATATATATATCTTGTTCGGTAGTCAGATTCACAGATGCTAATATTTTCTCTAGTAACTGTCCTGATCTACCGACAAATGGTAAACCGGTTTCATCTTCGTTTTGACCTGGTGCTTCTCCTATGAGCATAATTGGTGCTTGGAGATGACCACGCCCAACTACAGCATGAGTCCGATTGTCTCCCAAGCCACAACGGTGGCACTGATTACAATCCTGTGTCAACTCGGTGATATTGTTGTATGTTCCAGGTGTAATGGGAATTTTTGCGTTTGTGGGGATTAAATCTCGTGGGTTCGAGTTGGTGTCATCGAAGAGGGTAAGTTGAATGTCGCTGCTCATTAAAACCAGAATTTTAGGGTTAGCACCAGATGGCGCTATTGCTTACTGAGTCATGATATTACCATTGTATCGATTTCAGTGGCGATGGCTACGCCGCGCGGAAAGCATCGCGAACCGTGAACCAGGCATATTCTGATTCACAACTAACCAACTCAAAATATTAATATATTGATCAAGCTTTGGCTTTTTATTGCGATAATTTCCAAAGGGTACGCGTTACTCTGGTGACTTTTTAAAGGGGAATAATGACGATTAAGCGGTTTATTTTATTTTTTATCCTAACGCCGATAGCAATCCTGTTGTCAGTTTCGTCTTTATTTGGTACTTTGCAGGAGCCACAGTTTCAAAGTCGTCTGGAACTGTACCAAACTAATATTGCTTTACAAGCGCAAGCTTGGGAGCCAGAAGATGGTAATGATGAAGATTTGTCAGCAATTCAAGCAGCGATTCTGGGAGAAAACCCCCTAGAAAGTGCTACAAAGCAATATCAGCAGGTGCGTCAGTCAGTTGAAACTAATTTGGATAAGGCTCAAAAACAACTGACTCAATCTCAGGCTCTTCCCGTACCCCCTAAACCTTTACCAGATGCGCCTCTTGAGACTAAGGCTTCTCGTCAAGAAAAGCAGGTAAAGTTGCAGAAATCTCTTCAACAACTGCAAAAATTACAGGCTGATTTAGATTTACGTCTAGGAATTTTACAAGCAAAGCAAGGAAAAACCGATACAGCTATCAAGACTTGGAGCGAATTACAGCAACGCTCGGAAGTTAATCTGGAATTTCGGGAAACGGCTGCTGTGTTGATTGGAATATGGAGTGATCCTCCTCGACTCTTACCTGATGCTCAACAGCTGATTAATCAGAATTTAGATAGTTGGTTTCGCTCTACTTCTTTAATTCAACTTTACCAAGTTCAGCAACGACAAGAAGCTTTATCAACGGTTAAAGCGGAACAACAAGAAGCTGCTACCCAAGCTGTGGTGAAATTAGCCCTGATTGGCACAATTCCCACGGTGACAGCGTTAATTGGTCTGATTTTGCTGGTTTTCTTGATTGGTCAGCTTTTTGTTAAGGGAAAAGCCGCTTTATTGGCTCAAAATGCTGATTTACCTTGGTCAACACCTTGGGGTGCGGAAACGATTTTACAGGTTTTCGTGGTCGGCTTTTTCTTTATGGGGCAACTCTTTGTACCTGTTTTAGTATTGTTACTCCCCATTCCGCGCCCGATTGTGAATGTCCGACTTCAAGCTTTGTCTGTTTTAGTTAGTTACATGATGGTGGCTTCAGGTGCGCTGTCGGTGCTTTATTTCTCGCTCAAGCGCTTTTTTCCGCTACCAGAAAACTGGTTTCGTTTCCGGTTGCAGGATCGCTGGATTTTATGGGGATTTGGCGGTTATTGTGCTGCTTTACCGATAGTGGTGCTGGTGTCGTTGGTTAATCAACAATTATGGCAGGGTCAGGGTGGTAGTAATCCCCTGTTACAATTGGCGCTGGAAAGCCAAGATACTGTGGCTCTGGGGATGTTTTTCTTTACGGCGGCGATCGCAGCGCCCATTTTTGAAGAATTGCTATTTCGCGGCTTTTTACTGCCTTCTCTGACTCGTTATGTACCTGTGTGGGGAGCAATTATTGTCAGTAGTTTGTTGTTTGCGATCGCTCACTTGAGTTTGTCAGAAATCCTTCCCCTGACAGCGTTAGGGATTGTTTTAGGAGTAGTTTACACGCGATCGCGCAACCTCTTGGCTCCGATGCTGCTCCATAGTCTCTGGAATAGTGGAACCTTACTCAGTCTATTTCTTTTAGGTAGTAGTAATTAATCAAACTTCTTAACACGGTTGCCAATCTGAAAACTATTTGCTTTCATTTGCATATATCTACATTTTGCATGGGAAATTTTGTGCAGCTGTACTTGTAAAAAATTTGTTTCCTAACTAATGAGGAAATAGCATCTACACATAAGTCAGATACTTTGAATTAAAAAGTGTCTTAGTTATAAGCAATCTGTGTCCAATTTTTAATACTCAGGGTTAAGTACAAGAGATAAGTTAGCTGAAAATCTGTACAAAGACTACCCAAAAATTTCTATTCACAATACCTAAGAGTTAGAAAATAGCACAATATTCAAAAAATACTTCCAGGTGCTTTGTCAAGTCGTAAATTTGACCAAATAACCTCTATCCAAACCTATTATTCCCAGGAAGAGAGGCTTTGAAAACCTTATTCACTTGTAGAAAACAGTGGTTAAGTGGGGCGAAGTTGGCGAATTTTGAATGTTAATTCAAATACTTTTCAAACATCCTCCGAGGAATAACTATTCTGTATTCTGTTATCAATTGGGTATTTAAAGTATACAAACTAGCTTTACCTATTGATATTGAGGCGGCATCTTACTAACAAAAACTTAAAGATATATTTACTAAAGAAATATATTTGACAATTTTGTTTTTCACTAAAATTAAAATTTTATAATTACCTTCCCAGGAGCAGAACTAATATGGCAAACTTCAATTCTACTCAAACCACCAAACAACTTATGGCTGGTTACTGCGGCATTATCTTCGGAGGAGTGGGAGCGCATAAATTTATTCTAGGATATGCCCCAGAAGGTTTCATCATGCTCGTTATAGCTTTAATTGGCGGTTTTTTTACCTACGGAATTAGTTTGTTAATTATGCAAGTTGTAGGTTTAATTGAAGGCATGATCTACTTAAACAAGACCCCAGAAGAATTTGTTAACACCTACTTTGTGAATAAGCAGGGCTGGTTCTAAAAATTTCCATATTATCTGTGTTTATCTGTATTCATCTGTGTAGCCTACGGTAAGCCGCTAACCCGTCTACATCTGTGGTTCGTTAATTCCTCAGTACCTACCCAGTTGCAAAACTCTATATGCTAACAATTAAAAGCAAACATCTCACCTGGACAATTTTCCTGCTGGTGGGTATATGCTATTTCAGCGCTATGTCTAATTTAGAAATCAACTATTTTGGGAAAAGTCTGATTGCTATCATGCCCATACAAGTGGTATCTGTGATTTATATAACTTATTTGAGATGGAGCCGCAGTAAAACTCAGCCAAAGGCCATAAATTAATAAAATTAATATCTTTGACGTTCTGTCATATTTGCCAATTTCGCCTACGCTCAAATGAGAGACGCTTTTATTGAGGCGTTGAAGTTTCGTAGCGAACCCAACACAAGTCATGCAACTTGCCCCGAAAAATCAGCTTACCCCAGAACCAGCCCCTACTTCCGAGAAAATTATCCTAGATGTTGGGGGGATGAAATGTGCTGGATGTGTAAGTGCTGTAGAGCGACAACTAACCCAATATCCAGGAGTCAAAAGCGCCTGTGTGAATCTGGCTACAGAGGTAGCCGTGGTAGAATCAGAAACTGGTGCGGTAGATCCACAGACACTAGCACAGCGATTGACATCAGCTGGATTTCCCTCTCAACCGCGTCAAGCTAGAGAAAAATTAGCAAACGAATCTACTTTACAAGATCCTGAAGAACGCAAGCGCCGAGAAATGCGTTCTTCATTTGGGCAGTTGATTATTGCTGGGGTGCTGCTGGTACTGTCGGGAATTGGACATTTTGGCAGCATGGGTGGTCAAATACTGCCAATATTAAACAACATCTGGTTTCACTGTGGATTGGCAACAGTGGCAATATTAATTCCCGGTCGCCCAATTTTAGTAGATGGTTGGCGGGGATGGCGGCGAAATGCTCCTAATATGAATACCCTGGTGGGATTGGGAACGCTGACAGCTTACACGGCGAGTTTAATAGCATTACTGTTCCCGCAAATGGGTTGGGAATGTTTCTTTGATGAACCGGTGATGATGCTGGGTTTTATTCTCTTGGGTAGGACTTTAGAGCAACAAGCCAGAGGTCGCGCTTCAGCTGCTTTTAGGGAATTGCTGTCACTCCAACCACAAATAGCCAGATTGATTCCTAATCCAAACCCGGAAAAATTAGGTTTGGGAACAAATATTGTGGAGATTCCGGCCGAAAATGTGCGTGTTGGTGAATGGTTACAGGTACTACCAGGAGATAAAATTCCCGTTGATGGTGAGGTGCGGTTTGGGAAAACCACGGTGAATGAGTCTATGCTGACTGGGGAAGCTGTACCCGTGATTAAGCAACCAGGGGATTTGGTCGCCGCAGGAACTCTGAACGAGTCAGGAGCGATCGCTATAATCGCAACTCGTACTGGTAGCGATACAACTTTGGCACAAATCGTTACTTTAGTAGAAACAGCCCAAACCCGCAAAGCCCCAGTCCAAAAATTAGCCGATACCGTCGCCGGTTACTTTACTTATGGTGTCTTAACGGCTTCTGTGTTGACATTTGTTTTTTGGTTCTTTTTTGGCACTCACATCTGGAATGATGTCAGTATGTCAGGGGGCATGGATATGATGAGTCACGCGCCTCTTTCTAGTCCAGAGGCGATGGAGCGCGTTTCTACTCATTCACCCCTGCTAACGAGCTTAAAACTGGCGATCGCAGTCATGGTTGTGGCTTGTCCCTGTGCTTTGGGACTGGCTACACCCACAGCAATTCTTGTCGGAACTGCCATTGGTGCTGAACGGGGTCTGTTAATCAAAGGTGGTGATGTCTTAGAAAGAGTACACGAGTTAGATACAGTTGTCTTTGATAAAACAGGCACTCTCACCACAGGTAATCCCACCGTTACCGATTGCCTACCCTTTGAGGAATGGGAAGATAACAAACCTTACTCTCTCCTGCAACTAGCAGCAGCTGTAGAAAGTGGTACTTACCACCCCCTAGCCAAAGCAATTCAGCAAGCAGCGCAGGAGCAAAAGTTATCTATTCCTGATGCTGTGGATTTTCACACAGAACCTGGATTGGGTGTATCTGCCATTGTTGAGGGTCTGTCTGTACTTTTGGGTAATTGGGACTGGTTGAGTAAGCACGGAGTTTTTGCCAGTGAGGCGGCACAACAAATAGCCCTGCATCTGGCAGAAAATGGTAAAACCGTTGTGGGCGTAGCAGTTGGGGGTAATTTAGCCGGACTCATTGCTGTTGAAGATCCCCTCAGACCGGATGCGGAAGCTACAGTCAACCAGTTACGTGAGATGGGTTTACGGGTAATGCTGCTCAGTGGCGATAGATTAGAAGCAGCTCACGCTATAGCTAAACAATTAGGTCTAGATAGTGCTGATGTTATGGCTGGTATTCTCCCAGGGAAAAAAGCAGATGTGATCAAATCTCTCCAGCTACAAGGAAAATCACAATCCCCCACTCCCCACTCCGTCGTCGCAATGGTTGGCGATGGTATTAATGATGCTCCGGCTTTATCACAAGCAGATGTGGGAATTGCTTTATATTCGGGAACGGATGTGGCGATGGAAACTGCCGAAATTGTCTTGATGCGCGATCGCCTAAATGATGTTGTAGCATCAATAAAACTGAGTCGTGCCACCTTCAACAAAATCCGCCAAAATTTATTTTGGGCATTTGCATACAATACAATTGGCATTCCTTTAGCCGCAGGCGTATTGTTACCCAATTTTGGTTTTGTCCTCAGTCCTTCTGGGGCGGCAGCATTAATGGCTTTTAGCTCTGTGAGTGTTGTTACCAACTCAATTTTATTGCGGAGGATCGCTCATCGCCTGTAAAAACTGCCATTGGCAACAATCAATCTGTCTGTCAATCAAATGCTGTTTTTTTTTCAATCTCAGGGTACACTTAAGTATCGATACTTAAGTGTACACAAAACCTGTTACCCTACTTCTGGAGCAAAAGTAGCACAGAATAGAACGGCGCTGTTCTATTGTTGCCAGTTAAGAGTTAAGTAGAATGCTGGTCAGACTGATTACTTAAAGGCTTTGCGGATACACCAATCGCTCCTCGGTCCCAACCAAAAAGACCGCGCTGGTTCACCGCTAAAATTTCTACATCTCTGGTTAATTAATTCTTCAATTAACCTCACCAAGAGTGAGAAATGCTATTAGGACTTACGCTGATAACTCAAGGTATGGGCGAAGCGGAAGATATAGAAGACTGACGCAAGTTAAAATAGGGGTTTGGTTGAGGTGCATTTGCATTATGAAAGTAGCCATTACTGGAGCAACGGGATTTGTCGGGAGTCGTTTGGTAGAACGACTGCATAAGGAGGGTAATAGTATACTGGTGTTAACTCGCAACACTTCCTCTGCTCAAAGAGTTTTTCCACCAGGGGGTTTTCCTAATGTAGAAATTGTGGAATATAAACCGACAGTATCTGGTTCTTGGCAAGATACTATTGCTGGTTGTGATGGTGTAGTTAATCTCGCAGGAGAACCCATTGCTGAGGAACGCTGGACACGAGAACAAAAGCAGAAAATCCTCAATAGTCGCCAGCTAGGTACACAGAAAATAGTGGAAGCGATCGCCAAAGCTGATCCTCAACCCTCTGTATTAGTTAATGCCTCGGCTGTTGGTTACTATGGAACCAGTGAAACAGCTACCTTTGATGAAACCAGTTCATCTGGTCACGATTTTCTCGCTCAAGTCTGTCAAGCCTGGGAAGCGGAAGCACAAAAAGTTAAAGATGCGGGTGTGCGCTTGGTGATTCTGCGTTTGGGTATTGTTCTGGGAAATGGTGGTGCTTTGGGCAAAATGATTACACCTTTCAAACTTTTTGCAGGTGGTCCCCTTGGTAGTGGTCGGCAATGGTTATCATGGATTCACGAATATGACTTAGTAAACCTGATTGTGCAAGCTTTAACTAACCCACAAATGGAAGGCGTATATAATGCAACTGCCCCTCATCCTGTGCGGATGGCACAGTTAAGCGAAACTTTGGGACAAGTTATGCAACGTCCTTCGTGGTTACCTGTTCCTGGGTTTGCTCTGGAAGCTCTCTTAGGAGATGGCGCGATGGTAGTTTTAGAAGGTCAACAAGTCATGCCTAAACGTACCTTGGCGGCTGGTTTTGGGTATGAATACCCAGATTTGCTACCAGCATTGGCAGAAATTATTCACTAACTTAGTCAAGAACTTTAGTCAGCTTGGAATTTTCGAGAAACCCAACTGACTAAACCGCTAAGAATAGCGCCACCCATGAGGATACCAATTGCGGGGTTAAAGACAGGTTGCCAAAGTTGATGCCATAAATCTAAGCCTAAGTTTACTCCCGCAGCATCACCAATGGCCGCGATCGCTAACCAGGCAAAGCCAAAGAAAACGAAGAATACATTAGCAACTAAAACTAGGTTTAGCCAGTTTAATAATTTTTCTTTCATCAGGGAATGGGGAGTAGGGAGTGGGGAGAAGAGGAACGGGGGCAGGGGGCAGGGGGCAGGGGGGAGAAGAGAAAAGGTTGTTAAGTAACCGGAAGTTTAAAGTAATTTCTCACTCCCCCTTTCTCCGGTGCTCCGGTGCGCCCCTGCTTCTTCTGGGGAGTAGGGAGTAGCCCCTAGACCCTATACTTGATTATTCAAATAACCAGGTTTGGACTTTTGTCAAACTTTGCCAATCTGGTTTTCTGCTTAAACCATCGGCGATGCTATCTTTAACTTCTTTTTCCCATTCTTCGTTGACAAAAATTAACTGTTTGGCGAAGTCAATATGTTCTCGCAAGCCTTTTTGACCTGTTTCCAACATGGACATAGCCAAATTAATTCTGGCTTGTGGGTCTTGTGGATTTAACTTTACTGCCTTCCGTGCCGCTTTGTAAGCCAAGTTGGGTTTGTTGTCTAGCAAATACAACCAAGCTAAACAAATCCAAGCTGAACTGGTTTGAGGGGCGCGATCGCACACTTCTTTAAATACAGGGATGAGAGATTCTGGTGCTTCACCAGCTTTATAGCGTTCTAAACCTGTATCAAACAGGAATTCAACTGTTTGAGCCATAGAAAATCAGTTAATAGTTATATAGTCACGAGTTAGCAGTCAGTCATCAATAGTAATTCATCACTGACAACCGACCACTGACAATCTTACACTCCAAATGACTTGCCGCAACCACAGGTTTGGGCTGCATTGGGGTTCGTGAACTGGAAACCCCCACCAATCATGGCATCGCTATAATCGAGCATTAAACCATACAGGTATAATAAGCTTTTGCCATCACAAACAATTTTGAAACCATCGTAATCGAAAACTTCATCCTGAGGGGTGATCTTGCTGGTGTCCTCAAAGTCCATCATGTAAGACATTCCAGAGCAACCGCCTTGACGGACTCCTACTCGTAAGCATAATTCGTTGCCTTGCTTTTGTTGCAAGGATTTTACCTGAAGCAAGGCTGATTCGCTCAGTAGAATTCCACGTTGTTGGGACTGAATTGCTTGTGTCATTTTGCTGTTTCAACTCCTTAAGTGGTCTAATCAGTGACCGGACGAGGTTTTTGATTATCCTTGGGTCACGCTTTTTGTTTTTGCTTTTATTCTAGCGATATTGAGAATGTTAGTTGCCAAATTGTAAACACTCTGTCAAAAGCAGCCAAAACTTTTTATTCTAGAATTGAGAGATTCGGTGTGTTTAGGGATGCAGTATTTTTGGAGTTTAAGCCTTGTGGCAAGCATCAGTTGCAACTACTCTTCAGGTGTAGCCAGGAAGATTTTACCCAAGGCTAGTTATTCCCCTTAGTTTACTTCCAAATAGCTTCTTTTTTGATTAATCTACTTTATGACAAGTTTTAATCGCTCTACCAGTCGTCGGTTGAAGACATTAACTCAAATTCCTTCTGTATGGGAGGGCGATCGCCGTCCAATGTCATCATCGCCCATGCAGGATTCAGGCTCGGAGGCTCAGGGTGAATGTATTCTTTGGGTAGATGGTTCACAGGGTGTTGTCCGTGGAATGGACATGGTAGCGCCTGAAACCGGCCCAGAAGCAATTGTTCGCACCTTAATGCGCGCAATGGAGCATCCCCACAGTCCTGGTAAACCCGCCAGACCCCAAAAGATTGTCGTGAAAGACCGGGAAATTCAGTTTTACCTGCGCGGTGTGCTGCAAGATTTGGATATTGTCATTGATTACGTTCCGGAATTACCCTTAATTGACGAACTGTTTCGTGGGTTTACGGAAATCCTGGAGAACCAAGTTCCCGATTTACCTCCCCAGTATGCACAAGTCTTGCATGATCAAGCCTTGGCTGTTTGGCAGAATGCTCCTTGGGAATTTTTAGAAGAACAGCAAATCTTGTCCATAGAGATTAACAGCCTAGATGTTGGTACACTCTACGCCTCAATCATGGGGATGCTAGGGATGGAGTATGGAATTTTATTTTATCGTTCGGAAGATTCTCTCAAACAGTTTCGGGCAGCAATTTTACAGGATGATGAATCACAAGCAGGCTTAGAAGAAGCTTTCTTGAAACAAGATTGCTTATTTCTGACTTTTGAAAGTGAAGATGAAATGGGCGAAGATGAAATGGACGAAGATGAAGATTTAGCCGATCTGCCCATATCGGAAATTGAGCCTACTTTCGGTAATATCCACCCTTTAGAAGGCTTGCGATCTGTTTTATATGAAGAAGAAGCACTTGCAGTCTTTGTGGCTTTAGAAAGCCTGAGCCGCTTTATCCGCGATTACTACCCCCAACTCAATAGTGAGACTTTTCCTAGCCTGAGCCGTAGCTATCGTATTTCTCTCCCGAAATCAGATTCGCAATCAATTACATCTTTGTCTGTGACTGTCTCCACTATGCCCCAGTTAGCAGCAGAATTAGAGGAAATGGCAGGTTTTGGGATGGAAGAACTAGAAATGGGAGAGGAGGAAGAATTACCTGATTTTGCTTCCTTGCGAGATGATTTGATCCCATCCGATTCTTTTCTCAGTCTGGGAGTAATCTCTTGGGAGATGCTAGAGTCCTTGCGTCAAGGTGTTCAAACTCATCAACCTGGTGAAATCTCAAAAGTCGGTGATGGATTCCCGGTAATTTTAATTCAAACCTCGCGACCCAAGGCGAAAATTGTCATTGACAATATAGCGGCCGCCGGCGGACTCAAGGCCATTTGCTTTAATCCTGGTGCTGATCCTTTTGATGGCGATCGCTACGACTTGGGTTTATTGCAAACTGAAGATGGTGAATTGTTCTTGTTCGGTGAATTTTTAGATGACGATCCCACTCATAGAGAAGCCCGCCAAACATGGAATCAGCGATGTAAAAATACCAAGGGCTACTGTGGTTTGATTATTGCCAAAGGTTTAACAGGATCTTCCCGTGGTAATCCCCAGTTACGAGATATGATGGCTTTGTTTGAAGCGCGATCGCTTTCACCTAAAGATTTAGGTCTCGGCACTCTCCAACTCATGCCGCAAGTTTAAATGAACTAATCACCACAGATCAATATAAATTTTACCCTAATTGCGGTTATTTGTGATTTATCTGTGGTTTTTCATGACCACTAGAGTAGATATTCCGTTCATAATTTACTAACGTTTGCTAACAAACTGAAATCTTCTTGCTTCATCCTGGCAGTGTCGGCACTCACCAGTCCACAAGCTGACACGGCGTGACTCGCCGCGTTTTTGAGATTAATTGCCGCGTTTAGATCCCTGTCACATTCAAACCCGCAATGTTCACACTTGAATACACGTTCTTGGAGTGATAGAGATTCTTTCTGGACTCCACAGTGGGAGCAAGTTTTGCTGCTGGGATACCATCTATCAACTACTACCAACTCACTGCCATAGAGTTTAGTTTTGTACTCTAACTGATGACCAAACTCATAAAATCCCATGTCAGCGATGCCCTTAGCTAGTTTCCTGTTCGCCATCATCCCAGACACATTTAGATCCTCGATTACTACAGTGCCGTGGTTCTTGGCTAGATAAGTAGTGAGTTTATGTAATGTATCTTTGCGGATATTAGCAATGCGTTGGTGTAGTCGTGCAATTTTAGATTGCGCTTTTTTCCAGTTAGCGGAACCTTTAACCTGATGGCGGTTTATCCATTGCAGTCTAGATAGTTTGGTCTCTAAAGTGCGGTATGATTTCGCGCCTTCAAACACTTCTCCAGTCGATAAGGTAGCAAGAGATTTAACACCCAAGTCAACGCCTACAACGTCAACTAGCGAATGCGTGTCTGTTGGCTCTACCTCAACCCGAAACGAGATATACCAACGGTCAGCAGTGCGACTAATAGTTACAGATTTAGGTGGAATCTGGGGTAAGCTCTCGGATGTTTTGAGTACGCCTAACTTGGGAAGTTGGATTTTGTGAGTACCACGAATTTTAATTGTTCCGTCTAACTCAAATGAGTCAGATTTTCCTTTCTTCTTGAACTTGGGAGCGCCTGACACTTTTTTAAAGCATCTATCCCAGGCTGTTCTGAGCAAGTCCTAAGTTGACAATTTCATAGACAAAACTATACTTATATTGACAAAAATCAATATATATTTTAGGAAAAAATCAACTACTTGATATATAATACGGTGATATCAAGTATTGAATTGAGACTATTGCCGACGCGAAAACCAAGCAATGATGGTGGTAGTCTTTTTCAGAAACTTAATTGGAACACAATCGCGTCTGGCTAAGGCGTGAAAGTCTACTGAGGGATAACTGCTCCCATGCTCCCGTTGAAGTAGAAAGTAAAGTCTAGTTTTGTCTAGGTTTTATATAGCAGTAATTGTTAGCTTATTGAGTGCTATTGATTAACCCTAATTTTTAGCTGCTGTGGCGATGGTAAATCCTTCAAGGATGCTGTAAAACTTTTGGGTGAATATAATTCGCCACTTGATCACAATTTTGTCGATTCCGTATATTTTGTTCCCAGGGAACTTATTCACAAACAAACTGCGTCGTGTTTCAGGGTAAATCTATTACTAAATTTCCCCTAGTCTCACTTGTTATGGACATAAAATGTTAGGAAATGGTTGATTTTGGAGTCAAGGCAAAAATGAAAAATAATGTGATGGTAAATTTAATGTAATCAAGATTGTCAACCGAGAAAATGCTGAATTTTAACAAAAATTTTCCCGCAAATCCCAAATAATCCCCCAATTTCTCAAAAATGTCAGGATTATAGTCAACAACTCTGGAAAAATACTACAGTAATTCTACCATTGGTAGTCAATAGTCACAATAATTCCTAATTATTGGGTCATTGGCTTGGGGTGGATGCAGTTTTATGACACTAGTACCGCAAGGCGTTCGTCAAAAGTCAAAAGTCAAAAGTCAAAAAGCTTATAAAATGGGCTTTTCAGGGATTTTGAATGGTCTGTTTATTTACGCCGTCTTGTACTAGATAGATGGAAAAAAGTAATTTAACCTTGACAAATATCACCTGTTGGTAATTACTTTCAGGCGATTATTCACCATAAAATAGATGTACATACATTACAGCAGGCCTAGCTAGTAGCATTCTTTGACCTAGCAGTACATATGATTTCCTAGAGTCTTTGGTTACTTGGATGGGAAAAAGCTGAAATTCTGTTGATCAAGAATGAGTTGGCGAATCTTGATTGAATCAAGAGTAGGTATCTCAAGTTGATTTAGAGAATTTAATTGTCAGGCTTGGATCAACACCTTGCTGGTTTAACTGTTTTTGCCAGAAAGTGTGAGATATTTTGGCTATCACGATGATAATTCTATTTTCATATTTTATTGGGCAATGATCAATACATTTGAGAAAGATAACTTTTTTAGTGCTAATGGCATTGCTTGTTTCTTGACACAAACTCTGATAATCTTATCGTCTTCCTCTTGAGTTAATTGTTCTTTTTGATGGTGCAAACATACAGCAAATAGCATGATAATGACCAATAAAAAATGGGCCGTAAAACGTATAACTGTAAACTTAGCAACACAGGAAGCAGAAAAGCTAGAAAAATATTGCCAGCAAACAGGTAGACCTGCAACAGATGTCATTCGCGAACTGATTAGAGGACTACCTATCTCAGAGGAGTACAAGGAAGCTAACAAATAGGGATATAGTTTCACCTCTGATTTCACCTCTGAGTAGATAAGCAATTTTAGACCCCCAAAAACTTGTCATGTTTTTTAAGTCTAGATTCACTTACTAGAGGTAATAACGGTAAACTGATTGCTAGAGGGTTAACAGCTAGTTAGTGTTTTACTAACAAAAGCTAACAGATGCTGACATTTAATGAGGATTTATATCTACTGATTCACTGAAAAACCTGCCTGCCTCTAGAAAATTTTCAGACTTTCAGCCCCTAAACAGTGCTATTATTGATACGTATTTTAGGTGATAACCAAGCCTAAATACAACAATAGTAGGGTGAGATACACCCAATCTTAAAGCCTGTGGACTAGACAGTGCCGACACCTCTAGGGTGAAGCAGGAACAAAAAGTTGGCTATTGTTAGCATTAGTTAACTTTTTTGTATCGGCATGACGCTGTTGTGTTACGCAATAGTGAAGTTGACACAAATAACCAATTCCGACACCAACCCAGTTACAATCTGTAAAGAAACTGAAAAGGTAAGATGGAATGCGTGTTGCAATAGTGGGTGCGGGACTGGCTGGGCTAGCAACCGCAGTAGATTTGGCTGATGCTGGTTGTGAAGTCCAAATTTTTGAGTCCCGTCCATTTGTTGGTGGTAAAGTTAGTAGTTGGGTTGATGATGATGGCAACCATATTGAAATGGGGTTGCACGTATTTTTTGGTTGTTACTACCAGCTATTTGATTTAATGGAAAAAGTGGGGGCGTTGTCGAATTTACGCTTGAAAGAACATACCCACACCTTTATTAATAAAGGGGGACGCACTGGTACATTAGATTTTCGCTTTTTTACGGGTGCGCCTTTCAATGGTTTAAAGGCATTTTTTACGACTTCTCAACTGTCATTACAAGATAAACTACAAAATGCGATCGCCTTGGGTACTAGCCCCATAGTCCGGGGGTTGGTAGACTTTAACGGGGCGATGAAAACTATCCGTACCTTAGACAAAGTTAGCTTTGCTCAATGGTTCCGCAGTCACGGCGGTAGTGAGGGTAGCATTAAACGGATGTGGAATCCCATTGCTTATGCTTTGGGATTTATTGATTGTAACCATATTTCTGCCCGTTGTATGTTGACAATCTTCCAGTTTTTTGCATCTAAAACGGAAGCCTCAATTATGCGGATGCTGGAAGGTTCCCCGAATGAGTATTTGCACCAGCCTATCCTCAAATATTTAGAAGCAAGAGGCGCTCAAGTTTATACGCGTCGCCAAGTCCGGGAAATTCAATTTACCGAGTCAGGCGAAGAAACTCAAGTGACTGGTATAGTGGTAGCCGAAGGTGACACCACAGAAACTATTACTGCTGATGCTTACGTCTTTGCTTGCGATGTCCCAGGCATTCAGCGTATATTACCCCAAGAGTGGCGTAAGTGGTCAGAATTTGACAATATTTATAAATTGGATGCCGTACCAGTAGCCACAGTACAGTTACGATTTGATGGCTGGGTGACAGAACTGCAAGATGAAGCGCAACGCAAACAGTTAAATCATGCTGCGGGGATAGATAATTTGCTCTATACCGCCGATGCTGATTTTTCTTGTTTTGCTGATTTGGCTTTAGCTAGCCCCAGTGATTATTATCGCCCAGGGGAAGGGTCTTTATTGCAGCTGGTACTCACACCGGGAGATCCTTTTATTAAACAAAGTAATGAGGCGATCGCGCAACACGTCCTCAAGCAAGTTCATGAACTATTCCCCTCATCACGAGAACTGAATATGACTTGGTATAGCGTTGTGAAATTGGCAAAATCTCTCTACCGGGAAGCCCCAGGAATGGACCCTTTCCGTCCTAACCAAAAAACACCGATCAATAACTTCTTTTTAGCAGGTAGCTATACTCAACAAGATTACATCGATAGCATGGAAGGAGCAACCATTTCCGGACGACGGGCGGCAAAAGTGATTTTAGAGAACATCAAAAAATAACCAACCGCACTAAGCACACACACAAAGCAAAGGAAGAAAAAAATGGCAGAGTGGTTAGAGCATAGTGTGCAGATTGAAGTAGAAGCTCCCATAGAATTAGTATGGGGTCTTTGGTCTGATTTAGAGCAAATGCCCCGTTGGATGAAGTGGATTGATTCGGTGAAGATTTCGCCAGAGAATCCAGATATTTCTCTATGGAAACTCAGCACTAATGGTTTGGAATTTAAATGGCAATCCCGGATGCTGAAAGTTGTCAAACAGCAAATTATTCAATGGGAATCCGTTGATGGTTTGCCGAATCAGGGAGCAATTCGCTTTTACGATCGCCACGGTAGCAGTATTGTTAAAATGACTATTTCCTATGCTATTCCGGGGCTGATTGGTAAAATTATGGATAATTTGTTTTTAGGTAGGGTAGTTGAGTCTACTATTCAAGCTGACTTGGAAAGGTTCAAAGAATATGCTTTGAATGTCAAGTCTAATAGCTAAAACAGTTGTCTAACTACCCTCGGCAATTTCATACTATGCGGCGTTACACACTGTTGGTTGTGGTAGTGTATCGCCCGTAGCTTCATAAGCAATAATCAGAGATTCTAAGGCTTCAATGCCGTTGGCTACTGCTAATTGGTAAGTTTCCCCATGAGTTCGCCATTCTTGTCCGGGAAAATCTGGGAATCCTACCAAGAAGCAATTATCTTCCTCTGACCATTGAATAATCATTTGGTATTTGAGATTACTCATCTTGTTTTCTCCCTTCAACCTTCTCAACTGCTTGTTTTATTTTCTTCTCTTGGTAGCGTTGAGCATCTGCTCCGTCTTTACCTGAAATCGTGATTTTTCCAGTATATAAGGGATGCACCCAGTTAGTATGACTTCCTTTGCCTGGGATTTCTGTAAAACCAACTTGGCGAAGCATTTGCTTAAGTTCTCTAATTTTTTTAGGCATGATTTATAAGATCTAAATATAAGTTATCGAATAATTCATCACTCTAGTACCGCAAGGCGTTCGTCAAAAGTCAAAAGTCAAAAGTCAAAAAGCTTTTACGTTGGGCTTTTGAACCTTTTGAAAGGGTATCCATATTTACGCTGAAAAAACCTTATTTTGCACAACATACTTAAATACAACTCTTGTAGGATGGGATAATTTATTTTCTGGTGTTCCCTAAGCCATAGCATATACCTTTGATAAAGCGATTATCTTAAGAATTTTTTACATCACTCTATCCAAGTATTAAAAAACTACCACGTTGGGTCACTATACAAATTAATTGTGATTTCTTCGCGCCCTGGAGATACTGCTGAAATACAAGCGCGAATGACATCTCCATTTTCTAGTTCTACTGTGCAAGCGTGACAAGACCCCATGAGACAACCGGTGGGAATAAACACCCCAGCCCGTTCTGCTACATCTAACAGAGGTTCTCCGACTTCGGCATCAACAGTAATATCATCTGGCAAAAAGCGGACGCGAATACTCATGACGCAATAGAATTTATTTAAGGTAAAAAGGGCGTTAAATTTAAATGGGTTTCAACTTCTGTGGCGAGGTAGTCTAAAATCTGTTCTCGCTGTTCTCGGTAGTTAGCAACACCAGTGGGTAAAGATTTTAAGCCTCGTTGTTGACGCAAGCGATTTAACCAAGCCCGTCGCCAAGGGCCATTGTCAAAAAGTCCGTGGAGATATGTACCCCAAATAGATTGACAGCTATCGACTAACCCTAAATTAGGATCATCAAATAGAGGTAGATAGGCTGTTTTATCTCCTTGTTCTTCTACACGCGATCGCCCTTGGTGGATTTCAAACCCATTCACTGGTAAACCCATCTGGGGATAATTTGAGCTAACTTGGCGCTGGCGGGCAATTTTCTGTCCTGTAATGACAGTTCTAATGGGTAAAAGATTTAACCCCTGAAATCTACCTGCTTGTCCTTCTGCTCCTTCTGGATCGGCGATAATTTGCCCCAGCATTTGGTAGCCACCGCAAATCCCCAAGACCGTACCACCAGAAGCTGCATAGTTTTGAATTGCTTCTGCCATCCCAGTTTTTTGCATTAGGAGCAAGTCAGTAATTGTGGTCTTTGACCCTGGGATAATTACGGCATCAGGATGTCCTAAATCTTGCTTCATACCCAGAAATTTTACTGCTACCGTCGGTTCCGATTCCAAGGGGTCAAAATCGGTAAAGTTGGCAATTCTCGGTAAGCGGATGACGGTGATATTCAGGTCAGTGTTGGTTTTGTATGACTTACGTTCTAGTAGGTCAAGGGAGTCTTCTGCGGGAAATACTTCTTGAAAATAAGGAATAACACCAACAACGGGGATACCAATCCGTTCTTCTAACCATTTTATCCCTGGTTCTAAGATCGATCGCTGTCCCCGGAATTTGTTAATTACTATACCTTTTATTAATTGGCGTTCTTCTGGATCTAATAACTCCAGAGTACCGACTACATGGGCAAAAGCGCCACCACGGTCAATATCTACTACTAATATAGTTGGTGCATTCAAATATTTTGCTATCCGCATATTAGTTAAGTCGCGGTGCTTGAGATTAATCTCCGCCGGACTACCTGCGCCTTCACAGACTAGAAAATCAAATTCTGTGGATAAATGTTTGAGAGATTCTTGTATTGCCTGCCAACCAATATCAAAGTATTGTTCGTAATAATCTGAAGCTTTAACTTTGCCTACTGCTCTACCTTTGATAATGACTTGGGATGTCATATCTCCTTGGGGTTTGAGTAAAATCGGGTTCATTTCTACCCAAGGAGCAACACCCGCAGCCCAAGCTTGTACTGCTTGAGCATAACCAATTTCTCCCCCATTGGCAGTGACATAAGCATTCAAAGCCATATTTTGACCTTTAAAGGGAGCCACTCGCAAACCACGCCGCGACAAAATGCGACAAATAGCGGTGCTTATCAGTGATTTCCCTGCGTGGGATGTTGTTCCCACTACCATAATTGCTTTCATAATTCGTAATTCATAATTCGTAATTCGTAATGGTGATCCACCCCACTGCGCTCTCAGGGTAGCTATGCCGCAGGCTTGACGTAATTTGTGATTAAAAAGGTAGTCTAAACCAGTAAATTACCGAATTATACAGGCGATCGCGCCAGGAAGGATTAGGCAAATTTTCGCCCTGGAATTGTTCCACTAACTGATGTCCTAGAGGAGTTAGGCGAAAACCATCGGTAATTCCTTGACCATCAACTTCTCGCCGCAAAACACCAACTTGAATCAGCCAGCCCAGAGCATTATCGCACACCAATTCTGATAACGGGCGTTTGGTATAGCCATGCTTGAGACCATTTTCCATAGCGATCGCACCTAATGCTACACTCTGCTGACGCATTGTTTCAAACAAAACAATCTTGAAGGGAGAACAGACAAGCGATCGCTTCGCCCTTTCTTCTGTGCTACGTGTATAAAAAAACGTATTCCGGTTTTGAGAATTAATATTAGTCATTGGTCATTAGTCATTAGTCATTAGTCATTGGTCATTAGTCATTGGTCATTGAGAAGTTACCCTCTTGTCCCCCCTGCTCCGGTGCTCCCTGCCTCTTGTCCCCCCTGCTCCGGTGCTCCGGTGCTCCCCTGCCTCTTGTCCCCACTCCTCAGTCCTAAGTAATACTTTCTCTAGTAAATCACTTAAATATTGTAAATTATTGTAAAATTTCAAAGTCATCAATTTAAAACAGGAAAGGTTCATTATGCCTCTAGCAGTTGGTACAGATGCACCTGCATTTACCGTCAAAGACACTAACGGCAATACCGTTTCGTTATCTAGTTTCGCTGGGAAGACAGTTGTGTTGTATTTTTACCCCAAAGATGACACTCCAGGCTGCACCAAACAAGCTTGTAGCTTTCGGGATGCCCAAGCTCAATATTCAGGTAAAGATGTAGTAGTGCTGGGAGTCAGCGCGGATGATGAAGCTGCTCATCAGGCGTTCACTCAAAAATATAATCTAAATTTTCCTCTGTTGGCTGATACCGAGAAAAGTTTAATCAAAGCTTATGATGTTGATGGCGGTGGTTATGCCAAGCGTGTCACTTACGTAATTGACCCTAACGGCAAAATCGTTCATGTTGACGCTAGTGTAAATACCACTACTCATGCCAGTGATGTTTTAGCTGCACTTGGTCTGTAGTTTTGAGATTTTGAATTGACCTCAACTCCGCCCATTGAGGTTTCGGGGTTGAGGTTTTGAGATGAAATTTACGGCAATTGAATTTTTTCAGGTGAACTCGAAGCTGAATCTGTATTTGACTGTTGCTGTTCTTGAAAAGCTTTTTCTTGCCTAGCTCTAAAGTCTAATGCGGCTGAGTCTAGTTGTTCTTGTTGCTCATTAGCATTCCAGTTGAGATTCCCTAATTTGACCCGATGCATCAAATCAAAAACATTATTGATATCACCTGAGTTAGGGGGGGAAAAGGGATCAGTATTCTGATTGGAACCACGATCAACTGAGTTGAATTGAGCCAAACTGGGTTGAGCGATAAATAAGGAAGCGAAGCCAATTCCTGCCAGAGTTAGCACTGACAGTTTAGTAACTGATAAAATTGGTTTTTTCATAGAGTTTTAACCCTTAAATTGCTTTAACGAATCCAGTTGTAATTTTACGCCAGAGTCCGCCGCAGTCGGGGTTGAATGCTCAATAAAGCTACAAGGGCAAAGCCAAACAACACCAGCAGCGCTCCACCAAAGGTAACATTACCCCAAGGCGCTGTCATCACTACACTATCTAGCCCCCAATTGCTATGAAGATAAAGATAGCGAATTGGTTCAATAGCAAAGCTAAGAGGATTGAGGGTAGCGACAATTTGCAACCACTGAGGCATAAAGGATAAAGGAGCCAAGGCGGTACTTGCAAACAGAAGTGGCAAGTTAGTTACAAAAATTACCGCAATTAATTCAATGTGACCGGGTAAGGTAAAAGCCAAGCCCAGAGAAATGGCAGTTACGCCCAATGCTAGTAGGAAGACAATTAAGGCGATCGCACCTAAACCTGCTGCATCCGGTAGCCCCGCCCCTAAAAAGGCTGCTGCTGCCACAATCACGGCTGCTTGCAGCAAACTTTGGCTAATAATAAAGATGGCGGAAGCGAAGACTATGGAAAACCGCGATGCTAAAGGTGCTACCAGCAAACGGTTTAAAAAGCCGAATTCCCGGTCAAACATCACAGGTAAACCAGCATTCAAAGCCCCGGCAAAAGCTGTAAAAACAATTACGCCAGCAGCTAAAAATTGTCCGTAATTTCCAGTAGTTCCAAACAAACCCTTGGGGGCATTTTGGAATAAAGCACCAAATAGCACTAACCACATTACCGGTTGAATAATTCCGGCGACTAAGGTTGAGGGACGGCGTTGTAATTGAATAAACAAGCGACGAGTTAAAGCCAGCGTCTCTTGTACTAAGTCACCCAAAAAACTGGGTGCAGCATTCACATCTAGTTCTGGTGATGCTAGTTGCTGCCAATTCATTTCACTTTTAGGAGTAACACTCATAATCAGTTATCAGTTGACAGTTATCAGTTATCAGGTTTGGAAGCGTTTACCTCATGTTTTGCTTTTTCTCGGCTTTGGCATCGCGGGTGCTGACTGCGGCGAGTTCTGCATCTAGTAAGGTGCGTCCGGTGGCGGCGAGGTAAACGTCATCGAGGCTGGGGCGAGATTGGGCGATGCCAAAGGTGGGCAAGCCGACGGTGTTTAGGGATTGCTGTATGGTAATTAGGGCATCACTTTGAGGTGTCACCACTAAGTTGAGGGAATTACCTTGAGCGTTATTGATAATGACTTCTTGCACGAAGGGTAAATCTTGCAAGAGGTGTTTGGCTTTTTCGGCTTCTTCAATGGGGGAAAATTCGCGGATTCGCAAAGTGATGCGATCGCCTCCAACTTTATCCTTTAATTGAGAAGGTGTACCAGCCGCAATCACCACCCCACGGTCAATAATTGCCACGCGATCAGCTAAAGCATCAATTTCTTCTAAATAATGGCTGGTAATTAGTACTGTTGTGCCAGAGGCGCGTAGCTGGCGCAAGAAATCCCATACCACAATACGGCTATCTATGTCAAGCCCCACTGTTGGCTCATCCAACACCAAAACATCTGGTGCATGAAGCAAACCAGCCGCTAAGTCTAGACGCTTGCGTAAACCGCCTGAGTAGGTTCCGGTTTTTTTGTTCGCGTATTCCTGTAAACCGAGCAAATCCAATACCATATCAATACGCTGTTTGGCTACCGCGCGGGGGATATGATAAAGCGCTGCTTGCAGTTGCAGTAGTTCTTTACCAGTCAGCACCTTATCTAATGCGACTTCTTGCGCCACATAGCCCAGCTTTTGTCGGGCGATTCTGGGGTTATCTATAACGGAAATACCAGATACTTCGATTTTGCCAGCATCTGGTGTAATGAGAGTACATAAGGCGCGTAGAGTCGTAGTTTTCCCCGCCCCGTTAGGGCCGAGTAAACCAAAGATTTCTCCTGGTTCTACCTGAAAGGATACATCTTTGACAGCAACTACTGCGCCGTAGCTCTTTTGCAGATTTTCAATTAAAACGGCGGGAGCCATGACAGCTTAACCCCTAACTATACAAATCTCAACAATTCTATTTCTATTGTAGATGAGTAGTGTGAAGTCAGGCGATCGCTTGGCTACCTTCCGTGATTTTATTTATTCCCCTCCTTGCTTGCACCGGAGGGGTTAGGGGTGGGGTTTTCCGCAAAACTTATTTACTCGCCATACTGCTCACCAGTCACCTTACCTCTAAACACAATGTACTGGTAAAGGTTGTAAAACAACATCACCGGAATCAAAAACCCGATAAAAATAATCATGATTACCAGCGAACTCGGATCAGCAGCAGCCTCATAAATGGTAATTTGATTAGGAATAATATACGGGAAAACAATTAATCCTAAACCTAGAAAAGTCAGCACAAATAAAAGAATCGTCCACACAAAAGGCGCTCTTTCTTCACACCGGTTGAGACTTTTCAGAAGTTGCCAAATTAGCAAAACTCCTAAAATAGGAATGATGGCAAAGATATAAACTAGGGGTTGTTGAAATAAGCGGGATCTAGCAGTTTCATAAATGATTGGTGTGGTAATGGTGATGAAAACCGCACCGATTAAAGTTGTCCAAGCTGCAATTTTGGCAGTTTTAAAATGAGTAGCTTGTAATTCTCCCGTAGTTTTCCAGATAAGATAAGTTGAGCCAATCAATACATATCCTTGAATCAACGTTAAAGCCACCAACACAGAGGGAATACTCAACCAGTCCCAAGTTGTACCAATAAAGTGTCCGGCTTCATCAACATTAATTCCCTTGAGTACCGCCCCCAAAGCGAAACCTTGACCGAGTGCGGCGGTAAAACTTCCAGCCCCAAAGGCAAAATTCCAGAAAAATTTGCGGTTGGATAACTCCCTAAATTCAAAAGCCACACCCCGAAAAATAAACCCAAACACCATTACTAGGAGGGGAATATATAACGCAGTAAAAATTGTGCCATAAGCTAAGGGAAATGCACCAAAAAGCCCGCCGCCTAAGAGAACCAGCCATGTTTCATTCGCATCCCAAATGTTACTTAAACTGGTCATTAAAATTCCCCGGCGTTCCTCATCCGAGGAGGTGAGAGATAATATCCCCACTCCTAAATCAAATCCGTCTAGCATCACGTAAAGCAAGAGGAAGAGAGCCAAAATTACAAACCATACTTGAGGAAGAAAATACTGGAGCGTCTCCATATAATTACCTGTTGCGATGTTTGTCAAAAATACAAAGTAGGGTGGGTTAGACGGCGACAAAACTCTGCACAATACTAAAAATATATTTCCGTCGTAACCCACCTTTACAGCTTGGGAGTGAGAGGATGTTTGAAAAGTCCTATTGTTGGTAGCAAAACATTCTAGATCCCCCTAAATCCCCCTAAACCCCTTCGGGGATGCGCCTTCGGCGTAGAAGAAGGGGGACTTTGATTCTAATTCCCCCCTTTTCAAGGCTAGGGGGGATCTGCGAGTGCCTAAAATCACAGCCAACCACTTTTCAAACACCCTCTGAGGGCGGGTTTATTTAGATCCTGGTTGATAGGAAAGCATATTTATCAACCCGCCCCTACAGAATATATTTCCGTCGTCAACCCCCCAAACATCCCCAGTCCCGAAAGCCTATTGTTGTGCTTCTACAGGACGTTCATCGGGTATAAACTCTCCAGGAGAAGTTTCTATTGCAGGTTTAGTAATTTCTACTCCGGGGATTGGTAAGTCCAGATTTGGCCCTTGACGAATAATCCGACTACCGAAATATATAGCTGCAATAAATAACAAACTGTACACTGTGACAAAGCTACTGAGTGAAACTAAAACATTGCTAGCAGGTACATTAGAAGCAGCATCAACTGTGCGGATTTGTCCGTAAAGTGTCCAAGGTTGTCTACCTACACAACGCACAATCCAGCCTGATTCTATGGCGATATATCCTAAAGGTGCGGCTAGTATCCAAGCTCGCATCAACCAACGTTGCTGGGTAATATTTTCGGCTGAGAGCTTACCACGTAACCATTGTAGGGTGCTTAACAGCATTAAGCCGGCTAAGAAAAAGCCAATGGCGATCATGGTGCGGAAGGCGTAATAAATTAAACCCACCATGTGGGGACGGTCTTCTGGTTTCCACTCTTTTAAACCGCGTAACGGTTCTGAAAGATTTTGCTTAAATTCCAGAATGTACCCCAACGCATTGGGAATGGTGATTTCCCAGTCATTTTTCTGGGCTTTTTCGTTGGGTATAGCCAGCAAACTCCAATCAGCAGGTTGTCCAGCTGGGGAAGATTCCCATTGGGCTTCCATTGCTGCGAGTTTGGTGGGTTGATAGTGATAAACTTGTTCGCCGCTTAAGTGACCGATGTATATTTGTAATGGTGCGACTGCGATCGCAGCTGCTAAAGCAATCTTTAAAGACCGAGTAAAAAAAGCTTGGTGGCGTTGCTTCAAAATATACCAAGCACTAATTCCACCAATCACAAATAAAGAAGTTTCCAGTGTGGCAAAAAACATATGCAGCACACTATTGACCATGAAGGGATTTAAAATTGCCTGAAAGTAATCACTGACAACAAATTTACCATCAACCATTGCTCCACCTGCGGGAGTTTGCATCCAGGAATTTGCTGTCAAAATCCACAGAGTTGATAAATTCGCGCCAAAAGCTACCAAAATTGTTAAAAGATAATGAATGGCGGGATTAACGCGTTCCCAGCCGAATAACATAATACCTAAAAATGCTGCTTCGAGCATAAATGCCCAAGAAGCCTCAAAACCGATAACGCTACCAAAAAAGTTACCTACAGCTTCCGAGAAAGGTCCCCAATTCGTACCAAATTGAAATTCCATTGGGATACCCGTTGCTACACCAATCCCAAAGTTGAGGACGTAAAACTTTGACCAAAAACGAGCATGAAGGTAGTAATCAGGGTTACGAGTTTTGAGCCATACTCCTTCAACTATGACCAGATAAATCCCCATTCCTGTGGTCAGGACAGGCCATATCATGTGAAATAGTGCCGTGAATGCAAACTGCATCCGTGATAACACCACTGAATCGGATAAAAATTCCACGAATTTCCTCCCTTATTTAGCCACACTATTTAGGATACACGTTTTAAATAGGGCGTGAATATACCAAAAGGCGGCATCTAGAGTAGTTTTGTTGCAAATTGTGTCAATAAGACTTTTCTTGCTCTCCATCAACTATCAATGTGTAATATTAAAAAATATAGTCGGTTATAATTAGAAATCAAGAAATTTATTGGCAGTTTTATGAATCAACCTCTGCTGCGCTTTTTGATTACTAAAAATTATAAGAATCTATCTTTAGAACAAGTAGTTGAACTCCAGAAACTCAATATTTTTATAGGTGCAAATAATTCAGGTAAAAGCAATTTTATCAGTTGCTTAAAATTCTTAAAATCTAGCCTAACTAAAATTCCCGATGAAAATAGAGGTGTCAGTAGTTTTGAAGATGCTATATCTCAATGTGGCGGTGACAGAATTTTAGATATTAGTGTAGATAGTCCTGCGAGAGTAAGACTTGCATATTGTTTTGAATTTCCTCAAAATACCCAAATTAATACAGCTTCTAAAGATAGCAGAATCCTTGATATAAAAATTTTTGTGAATAAACCTAATCTCAAAGTTTCTATAGGAGAAGAGTATTTATATAATGGAGTCAATTTACATGATTACAATTCATCGACACCTTTTTATTATTATAAATTCCATGACAGAGAATTTGGCAAAGGCGCTGTTTCAGTTTATGATGAACCTGGTCAAACTTTAAGAACTCATTTTGAAGGTTTAGAAGATATACCAAGCAATTCTTTAGGACTTGCTACTATTCCCAAGCTACTTGAACATAGTCAATATCCTCCTGAAAATACACCTGTTTATAAAGTCAGAAGAGAATTAATTGAATTAGTTTCCCAGTGGCAATTTTATAATGCCAATAATATGGATTTGAATGAAATCCGGCTATCAGAACCAAAAATTGGAGGAAGTGATATTTACTTATCACAATCTGGAGATAATTTACCTTTAGTATTGGATAATTTAATTCAACAGGATATCGAATTTGAAGAAAGTATTAACATCGCATTAAAGGCTATATTACCGAAAAGCCGTCGTCTTCGACCCATACGTTCTGGTAGATTATCCCTAACTTTAGAATTATATTTTCAAGATATTAAAGAAGCATTTTGTCTAAATGAGTTATCAGATGGAACTGTAAGAATGTTGTGTTGGGCAACTATCTTACATTCGCCAATTTTACCATCATTGTTAGTAATTGATGAACCAGAATTAGGGTTACACGTATCATGGATGCCGATTTTAGCAGAATGGATTAAAAAAGCTGCCAGAAAAACACAAGTAATTATTACCACCCACAGCCCTGACCTTTTAGATCATTTCACAGATTGTTTAGAAAATGTTTTTTGTTTTTACTCAGAAGATAAAATGCATTTCTCCATAAAAACGCTTTCTCCTGAAATGCTGAGTGAAAAACTAGCAGAAGGATGGGAATTAGGTGATTTATACCGTGTTGGCGATCCCAGTATTGGAGGATGGCCGTGGTAGTATGGGTGTTTGCCGGTGGTGGGGAAGCTGAAGTTAGAGGACTGATTCCTTTTTTAGTAGGACTTACGCAATAACTCTCTGCAACCCTCTTTCCTTCGTGTCCTTCGCGTTCTTCTCCCAAGGGGAGACGCTACGCGAATGTGGTTCGTTTTTTCATGATTTTGCGTAAGTCCTGTTTAGAAAAAAGTTTTCCTGGATGCCAATTTGAAAGAAAAACCCCAGTTCGTAATAAACCTGGTGGTAAACCTAATAAGGTACATAGTTATGGCAAAACGGGTAAAAGTTTAATTGAACAAATTAGACGTGAATTACCTATTGCTTTCAAGTATGAACCCAATAAGTGTAATTTGATTTTAGTTTTTGACGATTTAGATTGTCGCAATGCTACTGAGCAACAAGAAAAAATATTAGCGGCAATATTAACAATACCAGAATCTAGTAATTTCAAAAAAATTGTGGGATTTGCTGCTCCTGAATTAGAAGCTTGGATTATCGCAGATTGGTTTAATTCAGTAGCCAAACATCCTGATTTTAAAGGCAGACACCAGCGTATGTGTCAGTGGTTGAGTACAGAGAAAAATATTTCTTTTGATACCCCAGAGTCATTTAGTGAGTATGATAGTGAAAGAGATTGTTGTCTAGAAAAATTATCACAGGCGCTAGTAGATTCTAGTGTTATAGATGAATTTGATAGCAGTTCAACCCGCTTTTCTAAAGGTTTACATACACCTGCGTTATTAGCTGATATACACCCCGATGTAGTTCAAAAGAAATGTCCCTTATTTCGGGAACTTTATAACTATCTCCATGATTTTTGTCGTTCTTCATGAAGCTTTAGTTAAACCCTGTAATTACTAGGTTAAACAAATTTACCTTCTGTAGTAAGTGCTTTACTTTTAAAACACTTACTACAAGCTTGAATTTATTAATGTTTACTTACTTAATAGCCTGTAACATTAATTTACTAAATCTGGGAAAACCTCTTGTACAGCTGGATGTACTAAGCGATGATTTTGGACATTCAAGCCTTTAGCTAATGCTGGGTTAACCTCTAATGCTTTGATACCTAGATTTGCTAACTGCACAACATAGGGTAACGTACTGTTATTTAATGCTTGTGTTGCTGTCCAAGGTACAGCACCTGGCATATTAGGAACACCATAATGGACTACACCTTCTTCAACATATACGGGATTAGTATGTGATGTTACGTGTAGTGTTTCCACACAACCGCCTTGATCAACTGCAACATCTACGATGACTGAACCGGGATGCATTTGTTTGACCAATTCACGGGATACTAATATGGGCGCTCTACGTCCTGGGACTAAAACTGCACCAATTAGTAAGTCGGCTTCTTTGATAGCGGCTTCGATATGAGCAGAGTTACTGTAAAGTAGTTCGACTCTAGAACCAAATAGGGTTTCTAAGTAAGATAAGCGCTCGACACTCACATCTAAGATTTGCACAGCAGCACCCATGCCTACAGCAATTTTAGCGGCTTCTGTACCGACAACGCCGCCGCCTAAGATGACGACTTTTCCGGCTTTGACTCCAGGGACACCACCTAAGAGAACTCCTCTACCACCTTGCTGGCGTTCTAGAAATCTGGCTCCAAATTGTACTGCTAGCCTACCTGCAATAATGCTCATAGGACTCAGCAGTGGTAGTTTGTTAGCACCGGGTTGTTCTACGGTTTCGTAGGCGATCGCACAAGTGCCACAATCAATTAAATGCTCGGTCAATTTCCGATCAGCCGCTAAATGTAGATAAGTGAATAAAATCTGCTTTTGTTGTAAAAATTTATACTCACTTGTCAAAGGTTCTTTGACTTTGACAACTAACTCCCGATTCCAAGTTTTTTCCGGTGTGGAAACAATTTCAGCCCCAGACTCTCGATAATCATCGTCTGTAAATCCCGCACCACTACCTGCTTTAGTCTCAACAAAAATGGCATGACCATTTTCTTGTAGCACTCGCACACTAGAAGGACTCAACCCTACCCGAAATTCCTGATCCTTAGACTCTCTAGGAACGCCGATTTCCATGTTCCGCCTCTAATGATTTTTTATTTAACTTTAGCCTGCCAGTGTCAGGCTTACACTTCCGTATTAGGGATCACTAACTACTAACCTAGTTTTCTCAACCCCACTAGCAAGGGATGAAACTCCTACCCTTGACCGAAAAACGAGACGCAAGCCCCTGACTTTAGGCATGGGGAGAAGGCGGTAAGAACTTTTAAGTTCCGTCAAACGATTGCGTGGCTTTAGCCACAGTGTTAAAATAGATTAGCGAGAAAACAAGTAGGAATAACCTTCAGCGCATTGAAGTATCCTAGTACGGAGCAATCCCGGCAACGGACATATCCGACTCGATTCGGAATAGTTAAAGGGCGAATAATGGCAGGATATGGAGCGTTCATCTTTAAAATATGAAGGACTCAGAAAGTATGCGCGAATGAGAGCAAAAGCTCTTTGAGTGAGTAGAGGGATACTTGAATGTCCCGTTGTCGCCTTTTTCAGGTAGGCAAGAATCCCCTGGCTTTAGACGTGGGGAGGTTCAATATTGCCCCAGTATTTCTACAATATATAAAAAATCATTACAAATTGTTAAAATAGTGTTGCTGTGGTTTTCTTTCTGGAAGCTGTAGCCGATTCTCCAATTGATGCTGGTATTCAAGCACCAGTATCGCCGCCATCTGTTCACTTTTTTAAGTCCCGTTTGCCAAAAAGAGGTTTCTGGAAAATGACACAATCACAACCAACAATTACTCCCAAATTAGAAGATCCTAAATTTGGTTTTAATGAATATGCTGAACGCTTAAACGGTCGAGCTGCAATGATTGGCTTTTTATTGATGGTAGTGATTGAGTATTCCACTAATCAAGGTGTGCTATCATGGCTAGGCCTGAAATAGTGCTGTCAACAAGCATAATACTTGAAGTTGTAAACTAGTAATTAGAAGTGTTTGAACCAGCTGGAACAACTAGCTGGTTTTGACCGTATCAATACCTAATAGCGAACTTCCTTGCACGACTTGCCGTCTATGAGGCAAAGGCACAGAAACAAGTGTTGCTATGATTTTAAAATTGCTGGTAAAAGACACCTGCAAGATGATTAATCACTACACTTTTTCGGTACTGGAGAAGATTTTAGTCATTTAGATGACTATCATCAAAATGGCAGTTAATGTGTGAGGTATTCTCGATTAAGTTACACATAAGGTAATCTGGATAAACCAAGTTGTGATGAATGCTGTATTACCTCGTTTTATAAAGTCAGCCTACAGAAAAGACACAATAATCAGCGTATTGATGACGGTAGGTGTGGTTGATGCGTTGATTGGCGGATTGGATGATAGTTGGTCATTATTTGCTTTCGGTTTGGGGACAGCAGGGATCAGCCTAGCTTTTAAGTTATGGCGTATCCAGCAACGGCGACCCCTACCAGACCAGCCTGTAGTACAACATTACTTGCCTTCGCAGTCATCTAGTCCTACTCTGCCAATTCTGACTATTTCTAAGAAAAAACCACCCCGGTCTGGTAGGGATATATAGCAAGAGTCAAAATTGAAATACTTGCTGTGACTGAGTTTTAGACTTTTGCCGTGTCATAACCACCTTGGCGGTTGCTATAATTCTGTAAATTTTATTGGCGTAAATAACTTAAAAGTGAGGAAAAATAGTGAGGAGTGAGAGAAAAAGTGGTGATAATTCCGTACTGCATCCGTATATTATTATGGCATTTATGGCAGCGATCGCTCTGCCGATAACTGTCTGGCAAGGGTTAAACATTCGTGCTGCTCATGCTGTGGTGGAATTTACACCAGACTCTCGAATCAAAGCTGCGGTTACAAATCCCCAACTGCTTTACAGCTTCTCTGGACATCAAGGAAATGTTGAATCTTTAGCCTTTAGCCCTAATAGCCAAATTCTGGCCAGTGGTGGTTCTAAAAATGATGGCATAATCGAATTGTGGAATACCGGAACTGGTAAAAGAGTGGCGCGTATTAGGAAAGCGCATAAAACTGGGGTGAAGTCTTTGGTAATTTCCCCAGATGGACAAACTTTAATTAGCTGTAGCAGCGATAATACAATTAATCTTTGGAATCTGAGAAATAATAAGTTTAGCCGCTCTTTTGTGGGACATAGCAGTAATGTGATGTCTTTAGCTGTATCTGCCGATAGTCGAGTTCTCGTCAGTGGTGCTTTAGACGGTATTAGGATGTGGGATTTATTACAGCAACGCCCACTGGCGACTTTAGTCAGGTTTGATAATTCTATACATACACTAGCAATGAGTCCTGATGGTCAGACTTTAGTTAGTGGTGATAATAAGGGTGTGATTAAGCTGTGGAACTTGAATACTGGTGAATTAATCCGTGAATTTACTGGACATTCCCGGACAGTGACTACCCTCGCTTTCACGCCAGACGGGTCAAATTTCGTGACGGCTAGCCGCGATCGCACAATTAAAGTTTGGAATCTGAATGCTAACCAGCCAGTACGCACCCTCACAGGACACAATAATTGGGTGAATGCGATCGCCATCAATCGCGATGGACAAACCTTAGCCAGTGCCGGCAGAGATGGCGTAAAATTGTGGAATTTAACTACAGGAGAGTTAGTAAATACACTGATGGGACATTCAGACTGGGTAAGTGCGATCGCCTTTAGTCCTGATGGTCAAACCCTCGCCAGTGGTAGTTTTGATGGCAGAGTTAATATTTGGGCGATCGCACCTTGAATGAATGCTGAGATCCCCGACTTCTCAAAGAAGTCGGGGATCTGAAGTCGGGGATCTGATTGATTGATTAATTAGCATCTGAATATAGCAACCGCCAAGGAGGTTAGGACGCAAAATGCAAGACATCCTCAATGGCATCTCGTAAAGAATCAAACTGCTCCAGTTTTTTTGCGGATTCGACTTTTTCACCCACATTCCGCACCTTCAACTGTCACAAGCGGTAATTACTGAAACAAAAATGTAAACAAAGAATAAAATCAGACATTTGTAGGGAGAAAAGATTTTGAGCAGTGATTAATATGACAAAATGGCATCAGAATGTATTGTCAATAAGTAGCAATAAGAAAGAGAGGTAAATTTATGATGATTTGATAGATAAACTTCTATGCTAAATCTCTAAATTAGCAATTTTATTAATATACACAAGCGACAAACCTGGATTTTTAACATATTAATTGAGAACTAACTGTTAAATCAATTAGCCCGTTAATCAAAAATCAAATAACTAATTACAATACTGTAGCCAAATTACGAGGGTGAGATGATAATGCTTCAACCATGAACTCCAGTTTCTTGCTAGGCTTGGCAAAAACAATCAGTCCTAAAAATTCCTTGAAGGTTTCCCACAAGGGTTTTTTAATGTATTGACGGTAGGATAAGGGTTTTAGATTCTAAACAACCTTTTTCTCGAAACGCTTATGTATGCTTGTTTTTGCCGTTTTTGCCAAAAATTACCAATGTAATTTAAATATGCCAACTAAATGTTTTTCAGCTTGTTTATTAATCAAATATCAATAAGTCGGCAGGAAAAAACAAACCCAGCAGGGGTAACGTTACAAGACCACCTGCCAGGACGGTATATATTATTGCCATGTTTGAGGAGGTTAGTGCTTATTTGTCACAAATAATGCCTATCCTGCATTAGGATAACTAAATAGAAATGACTTTGGGGTTAAGAAAAGCTCATAACTGGGTTAATTTACAGTTAAATCTAGATTTAACCAAAATTACTGGGCATTGTGGGAAGTGAGGGTTGGGAGAAAGTTTTTTCTGGTTCCCGAATTTTATCATGGACTGCAAGGTGGCTTTGGCAACCTACTTGTGGCTAATAATGAATAATATAAGAGAACGCTTTACATTTCTTAAATATTCCAATTTATTAGCACAATGGCAAGAGACTTAAGAGGATTCATCAAAATTCTGGAAGAAAGAGGACAATTAAAGAGAATTTCAGCTTTAGTTGACCCAGAATTTGAAATTGCAGAAATTTGCAACCGGATGCTGCAAAAAGGTGGTCCAGGGTTACTATTTGAAAACGTCAAGGGTGCATCGTTCCCGGTGGCGGTTAACTTGATGGGAACTGTGGAAAGGATATGCTGGGCAATGAATATGCAGCATCCAGAGGAATTAGAGACTTTGGGTAAAAAGTTGGGTATGCTGCAACAACCAAAACCACCGAAAAAGATTTCCCAAGCTATAGATTTTGGGAAAGTGCTGTTTGATGTGGTGAAGGCTAAACCAGGAAGAGATTTTTTCCCAGCTTGTCAGCAAGTGGTGCTTCAAGGTGATGATTTGGATTTGAATAAGTTACCTTTGATTCGTCCTTACATAAATGATGCTGGTAAGATTATCACTCTGGGTTTGGTAATTACTAAGGATTGTGAGACGGGTACGCCTAATGTGGGTGTGTATCGCTTGCAACTGCAATCTAAAAATACCATGACTGTTCACTGGTTATCTGTGCGGGGTGGGGCGAGACATTTACGCAAAGCTGCTGAATGTGGTAAAAAGTTAGAAGTTGCGATCGCCCTGGGTGTAGATCCTTTAATTATCATGGCAGCTGCGACTCCCATTCCGGTAGATTTATCAGAATGGTTATTTGCTGGACTGTATGGCGGTTCCGGTGTAAATTTAGCCAAGTGTAAAACCGTAGATTTGGAAGTTCCCGCAGATTCCGAGTTTGTTTTAGAAGGGACAATCACACCAGGGGAAGTCTTACCAGATGGTCCTTTTGGTGATCACATGGGTTATTATGGGGGTGTGGAAGATTCGCCATTGGTGCGCTTCGGGTGTATGACTCACCGCAAAGATCCCATTTATTTAACCACATTTAGCGGTCGTCCACCTAAAGAAGAAGCGATGATGGCGATCGCACTCAATCGGATTTACACTCCTATTCTGCGGCAACAAGTCTCCGAAATTGTCGATTTCTTCTTACCAATGGAAGCTTTGAGTTACAAAGCGGCGATTATTTCCATTGATAAAGCATATCCGGGACAAGCGCGACGGGCGGCTTTGGCTTTTTGGAGTGCCTTACCCCAATTTACCTACACCAAATTTGTAATTGTTGTAGATAAAGATATCAATATTCGTGACCCGCGTCAAGTCGTGTGGGCGATTAGTTCCAAAGTTGACCCCAGTCGGGATGTATTTATTTTGCCGAATACACCCTTTGATACCTTAGATTTTGCTAGTGAGAAAATTGGTTTAGGTGGAAGGATGGGAATTGATGCGACGACCAAGATTCCACCAGAAACAGACCACGAATGGGGTTCGCCCTTAGAATCAGATCCAGATATAGCCGCGATGGTAGACAAACGATGGGCTGAGTATGGTTTAGCCGATTTAAAGTTAGGAGAAGTCGATCCGAATTTGTTCGGTTACGATATGCGGTAGAAACTATTCCATTCTTAGCCCCCTCCTCGCACCCCCCCGAAATACCCCCGCAACGGGGCGAAGAAAAGGATAAACCTTTGATATCGGAGGGGGTTGGGGGTGGGGTTCTTCTTGATAATTCATTTTGGTGAACAGAACTACCAAACCTTTGCTGTTCCTCGTTTATAAAGTTCACCTGTAAATGGCTGCACACCAATCATGGGATAAGCATCCTCAGTGGGGCTAAAAATTCGCATTACAGCTTCAGAAACATACTGCATTATGCTGACAAATGTCTTTGAAATAGCCATATAAGACTCCTTTTTTGAGTCGCGTTGAATGTTATTGATCTACTTTAGTGCTGATATTATCCACTAGATTAAAATCTCAATATATTGCAAATATCTGCAATACTTCTTTGGGTATCTTTGCAATACTTTAGCTGATGTGTAAGTCTAACTCTTACCCTCAATTATAAATTATAATCTCATCTGAGCAAAAGTTTGTGCAAAAATATTATTGAAATTCACTATTAAAATATATTAAATAATTGTATATTTTGGGATTAACCTATCTTATTTCTCCTGTAGGAGAACAGTATATGAATTTATAGGTTTTAGAGTTGACATTATTTATAGTAAAATCTACCATAATAAAAGTAGCATTCTTCTAAGGACGCTCTTGCATGACAACTTTTCCAGACTGGGACGGCATAGAGAAACAACAAGGAAATCTGTGTGCGGCTGATTACAGCTTGCTAACTGACCTTTATCAACTAACAATGGCAGCTTGTTACACGGGTGAAGGTGTAGAACAACGACGGGCTAGCTTTGAATTATTTGTTAGACGCTTGCCAGAAAATTTTGGTTATTTAATCGCTATGGGGCTACAGCAGGTTTTGGTATATTTGGCAAACTTTCGCTTTCGCCCTGCTCAGATAAAGGCTTTACAGGGGACGGGAATTTTTGCTCATGCAAGTGAAGACTTTTGGAAACTTTTAGCTGAGGGGTGTTTCACGGGTGATGTCTGGGCAGTACCGGAAGGAACAGCCGTATTTGCTCATCAGCCATTATTGCGGGTGGAAGCACCCCTTTGGCAAGCACAGCTGGTAGAAACTTATTTACTCAATACGATTAATTATCAAACCTTGATTGCTACCAGGGCGGCACGCCTCCGGGATGTTGCGGGCGAATCAGCCACACTTTTAGAATTTGGCACGCGAAGGGCGTTTAGTCCCCAAGCCTCTTTATGGGCGGCGCGGGCTGGTTTGGCAGGGGGCTTAAATTCTACTTCTAATGTGTTAGCAGCGCTACAACTGGGAGAACAGCCAAGTGGTACGATGGCTCACGCTTTAGTTATGGCACTTTCCGCAATGGCAGGTAGTGAAGAGCAGGCTTTTACTGCCTTTCATCGCTATTTTCCCGGTTCGCCATTATTAATTGATACATACGATACCATCGCTGCGGCACAGCAGTTAGCTGCAAAAGTCAATGCTGGCGAAATGGAATTAACTGGGGTGAGGTTGGATTCTGGAGATTTGGTTACTTTGTCAAAACAAGTGCGATCGCTTCTTCCTAATGTATCAATTTTTGCTAGCGGTGATTTAGATGAATGGGAAATTGCCAGACTCAAGGCTGCTGATGCCCAAATCGATGGCTATGGGTTGGGAACTCGATTAGTTACGGGTGCGCCTGTAAATGGAGTCTATAAACTCGTAGAAATTGATGGTATCCCGGTGATGAAACAGTCAAGTGGGAAGGTGACTTATCCCGGACGCAAGCAAATTTTTCGTTCCTTTGTGGGGGGTAAGGTAAAAGCCGATAAGTTGGCATTAGTAGATGAAAGCAATGTCTTGGGATCACCTTTGTTACAGTTGGTAGTCAAGAATGGTGAACGGTTGCATCAGCAGGAAAGTTTGCCGGAGATTCGCCAAAGGACTGCGGCTAGTGTGGCTAGTTTACCTGCGGAAACTCGCCGTTTGGATGATCCTGTGGGGGTGGAGGTGGAAATTTCTGCCCAGTTACAGGAGTTGATTTTAAAGACGAGCAAACCAACCGCAGAGGCGCAGAGGACACAGAGATGAGAATTGCTTTATTTGGTACTAGTGCTGATCCCCCGACGGCTGGACATCAGAAGATTCTCAGGTGGTTATCTGAGGGTTATGATTGGGTGGCTGTTTGGGCGGCTGATAATCCTTTTAAGTCTCATCAAACGCCTTTGCAACATCGGGCTACAATGCTGCAATTGTTGATTATGGATATTGATACCCCACGCCAGAATATTGCTTTGGAACAGGATTTGAGTAGTTTCAGAACTCTGGAAACTGTGGAAAAAGCCAAGTCTCGCTGGGGTGAGGAGACTGAGTTTACTTTGGTGATTGGTTCAGATTTATTGCATCAGTTACCGCGCTGGTATCGCATTGAAGATTTGTTACAGCAAGTGCAACTCCTGATTGTGCCACGACCAGGATATGCCATAGATGAGTATAGCTTGGAGGCTGTGCAGAATCTGGGCGGTAACATTGCGATCGCTAGCTTAACTGGTATAGATGTTTCCTCCACAGCTTATCGTGAACATGGAGATACTCAAGCCCTAACTCCCCCAATTGTCGCTTATATTCATCAAGAGCATTTGTACAAATGCCAGGACGCAACCACAAAAAGATACCAATTCCACTAAATCAACAACCTTTGGCCGATTTTAAGGTTGGCGTTGATAATGTCATTTTCTCTGTAGATACTGCCCAAAATCGGCTACTAGTTCTCTTAATCATGCGACAACAGGAACCATTTTTAAATTCTTGGAGTCTTCCCGGTACTTTGGTACGTCAAGGAGAGTCTTTAGAAGATGCTGCCTATCGAATTATGGCAGAAAAAATTAGGGTGAATAATCTTTATTTAGAACAGTTATACACCTTTGGCGGTCCCCATCGCGATCCACGGGAAGCTGCTGGTAGTTATGGTATACGTTATCTCTCAGTTAGTTATTTTGCCCTAGTGAGATTTGAAGAAGCAGAATTAATTGCTGATAAAGTCTCTGGTATTGCTTGGTATCCAGTTAAAGATGTCCCACAATTAGCTTTTGATCATAATCAAGTTTTGGCTTATGGACACAGACGTTTACGAAATAAGTTAGAGTATAGTCCCGTTGCTTTTGATGTTTTGCCAGCTAGCTTTACATTAAATGATTTGTATCAGTTATACACTACAGTTTTAGGCGACAATTTTGCTGATTATTCTAACTTTCGGGCGCGGCTACTGAAGTTAGGTTTTTTGTCCGATACCGGAATCAAAGTTTCACGGGGTGCTGGTCGTCCGGCTAGTTTATATAAGTTTGATGCTGAGGCTTTTGCACCTTTTAAAGATAAACCTTTAGTATTTATTTAGTAGCTTATAGCGTTTCCCACTTTGCTAGGTACTATATTATATTATCTGTGTAGCCTATGGCAAGCCGCTAACGCGTCTATATCTGTGGACAATTAATTCTTGGTGTACCAAATTAAAATGGGAATCGCCATATTTTAATTTGATAATTCTAATTTTTACTTAGCACAAAATTTTAATCAAACATCCACCATGAAAATTGCGATCGCTCAACTAAATCCCATAATTGGTGATTTGCCGGGAAATGCCCAAAAAATTCTGTCAGCAGCGCAAAAAGCAGCCGCTAAAGGTGCGCGTTTATTATTAACACCAGAACTTTCTTTGTGTGGCTATCCCCCCAGAGATTTATTATTAAATCCTAGTTTTGTCGCCGCAATGGGGATGACATTAAAACAGCTAGCTACAGATTTACAGCCGAATTTAGCTGTGTTAGTAGGAACTGTTTCCCAAAATTTAAAAGCCCATAGCACAGGCGGTAAAGGTTTATTTAATAGCATCGCTTTGTTAGCAGATGGTGAGGTAAAGCAAGTCTTTCATAAGCGGCTTTTACCTACTTATGATGTATTTGATGAAAATCGCTATTTTGAACCAGGGCTACAAGCTAGTTATTTCACCCTAGATAATATTGATATTGGTGTAACTATTTGCGAAGATTTATGGAACGATGAAGACTTTTTAGGTAAACGCAGTTATCCGGTCAATCCCATTGCTGATTTAGCAATTTTGCGTGTTGATGTAATTGTGAATTTATCTGCTTCACCCTACAGTGTTGGTAAGCAGCAGTATCGCGAATCTATGCTCAAACATAGTGCGTTACGTTTTGAACAACCGATGATTTATACTAATCAAGTCGGGGGAAATGATGATTTAATTTTTGATGGGCGCAGTTTTGCTTTGAATCGTCAAGGTGAAATTGTCTGTCGTGCTAATGGTTTTACAACTGATTTAATCATAGTTCAATTTGATGAGGCGCAGCGAGATTTACAGTTGAGTTCTGTAGCACCTCTATATCAGTCAGAAGAAGAGGAAATTTGGCAAGCTTTGGTGTTGGGAGTTCGAGACTATGCCCAAAAGTGCCGTTTTTCTAAAGTGGTGCTGGGTTTAAGTGGGGGAATTGATTCGGCTTTAGTCGCGGCGATCGCATCCGTAGCCCTTGGTAAAGAAAATGTCTTCGGTGTCCTGATGCCTTCCCCCTACAGTTCATCACATTCTGTCAGCGATGCTTTGGCATTAGGGGAAAATCTGGGTATTGAAACCACTATTTTAAAGATAGGGGAATTAATGGCAGGGTTTGATCACACCTTAGCTGATTTGTTTGCTGGGACTGAATTTGGCATTGCTGAAGAGAATATCCAGTCGCGGATTCGTGGTAATTTATTGATGGCGATCGCCAACAAATTCGGTTATCTCTTATTATCTACTGGTAACAAATCAGAAATGGCAGTAGGTTACTGCACCCTTTACGGTGATATGAATGGTGGGTTGGCTGTAATTGCTGATGTTCCCAAAACCCGTGTTTATGCACTTTGCCATTGGTTAAATCGCGTTAGGGAAATTATCCCCCAAAATATTATCACTAAACCACCCAGCGCTGAACTTAAACCCGGTCAAATTGATCAAGATTCTCTACCCGACTACGAAATCTTAGACGACATCTTGCAACACCTGATCCACAACCACCAATCAGCAGCCCAAATTGTCGCCGCAGGCCATGATCCGGTAATTGTCAACCGAGTAATTCAGATGGTGGCGCGGGCTGAATTTAAACGCCGACAAGCACCCCCAGGATTAAAAATTACTGATCGCGCCTTTGGTACTGGTTGGCGAATGCCAATTGCCAGTAATTGGGCTGCTGTAAAAAATGCCTATCAGACTCCCACCACCCCTAAATCAATGACACCCGATGAGCAGTAGTCCTTGGTGGCGTGACTAAATCCCCATAAATCAGCCTTGATAACTGATAACTGATAACTGATAACTGATTTAGCCTCCTAATTCCCGCAACATCCCATCTATCCTGTTGACTCCAGCCGAGTCATTTCGCCGTTGATACAAGTTACGAGCTTTTTTAAGCAAGTTGTTGGCTTTTGCGGTTTGTCGTCGCTGTTTATACATTAAAGCCATAAACTCGTAAGTTTGGGCATTATTGGGAGCAAGTTTAATTGCTTGTTCGTAAGCCCAATTAGCGGCTGTAAAGTCTCCCATCCGGGCTTGAGTGATACCTAAACCCAAATAAGCATTCAAATGGTTACGGTTTAGTTGGATAGCACGACGGTAAGATTCTTTCGCGCCTTTGGTGTCACCCATATTAACTTTGATATAACCCACAGCGTAATGAAAATCACTATTATTAGCGTCAATGGCGATCGCTCGACGATAAGAAGCTAGGGCTGGTGGAAAATTTCCTTGTTGGGCATAGAGGTAGCCAATCCCAGAATGAATTCTAGCATTCCTTGGCTCGATTTGAGCAGCTTGTTGATAAATGGCGATCGCCCCATTATAGTCATTAGCAGCCACCAGCCTCTGTCCCTCCTCAAACAGTCTCTTTAATTGGGGGTTTGTGGTTTGCGCCATTAGTACCTGAGCCTGAGCCACTGAGGGGATACTAACAGCACTAAATCCTAAGGACAGAACAGCAACTACAAGCGATATGCGTTTGTACACAGTAAAATTCCTGAAATTTTAGGGGACTTTTTTTTTGTAATTAAAACAAAAATTTTGAGTTTTGAAAACTGTATTTATTTACCTTCACGAAAATTAAATAAACTGTCAATTCAAATACTTTTTAACAGCACAAAACCTCCTGACTTTATACTAAAGCACAGATTGATTATTATAAAGTATTCAGTATATCTCACCAATTAATTTGTGGTTGGACAAAATGCCTTTTGTTGACAGTGGATTTCCTGTGGACTTCTCGCCACACAAATATCAGGTATCTTGCCTTGCTATGATCCTACTAGAGAATCTACGGACACAAAAGACGTAGAGGAGCCGGGAGAACCGGAGCCGGGGGGTTTGGAACTCACCTACTAAGAGGGTTCTGAGCAACTACATTGATGTATTGCGTCAATCTAAAATCTAAAATCTAAAATCCAAAATTGAGTGAAGGAGCTAATTTATGATTGTAACTACGACTGATGTAATTCAAGGTGCGGTGATAGAATCATATTTAGGTATTGTGACAGCCGAAGTTGTATATGGCAGTAATTTCATCCGAGATTTTTTTGCCAGCATTCGAGATGTTATCGGTGGTCGAACTGCTAGCTATGAGCGTTTATTTGAGCAGGGACAGCGAAAAGCCATAGAAGAATTAGAACAACGCGCCCAGCGTTTAGGCGCAGATGCTGTAATTGGGATTGAATTTGACACCGGCACAATCAATATTGATCAAAGCGGAGTTTTATTATTGATTACGGCCACAGGTACTGCTGTGAAAATGCGTTAGTTTGTCAATGGTATTTTCTTCCTAGCTAATGGGTAATCATAGCAAAAGTCAAAAGTCAAAAGTCAAAAGTAGGGGCGGGTATGGCTACGCCACGCAAGCTATCAAAAATCAAAGCGGATTACTATAGATATCATTCAATATCAAGGAGGATATTAGTAAACCCGCCCCTACTGTGACTGGGTTTTAAACTTTTTCCATGTCCTAAGCACCTTGGCGGTTGCTATATCTGTGTTCATCTGTGTTCATCTGTGGACAATTATTTCTTCATGTACCTCATAGAGATGGGAATCGCTATAATACGTTAAATCCAATTAAAATGAATCTTCAAAGCTTTAAATATATATTTATAACTATACGTAAATCACAATTAAATATGCAATCAAAGCCCAAAAAATCAGACATAAATAATCAATAAATTTCATAGAGATTTATTAATTAATTTGAGCTAATCCTGCTGAAGATAGAGTAATTAACTCCTTCTGTTGATAGATATTAAAAATCATATCTGGGAATTTAATTTTAAGCATAAGCATGAATCATCAAATGAATATAACTGAGAAAAAACTTTGCTGACAAAGCAATGGAGAAAATAAACTATGTCATACATGAATCGCTTAGGCGAAGATGTTATTAATGAACCAGCAGCAGGTAGAGTAGCAGAATATCATGATCGGGTGCGCTGGGGACCAATAATTGCTGGTGTTTTAGTGGCCTTAGCTACTCAATTAATCTTGAGTTCCTTATTTGGCGCTATCGGCGCAAGTACAATTGCTGGTTCAGGAGCGCCCAGAAGTATCACCCCTGATGTTGCTGCTAATGTGGGAATTTGGTCAACTCTGGCTTTGTTGATTTCCCTATTCGTTGGTGGTTGGGTGACAACTCGGACTTGTGGCCCCATGAACCGGAATACAGCCCTGCTCAATGGCGCAATTCTTTGGGCTACTACTATCGCTCTGAGTTCTTGGCTCTTAGCGAGTGGAGTCTGGGGGACTTTTGGTGTTGTGGCTCCCAATGTTGTCGTAGCTGTACCCCCCCAAGCAGTTCAACCAGGCGCTCCCGTACCGCCCACTACTGTCACGGCTGAACAAGCTCGCCAAATTGCTGCGGCTACTTCTAGGGCTTTATGGTGGTTTGTCTTCGGTTCTTTGTTGAGTTTAGCTGCGGCTCTTATGGGTGCTGTTGTGGGCGCTCGCAGTCCTAGAACTAATAATTATCGGGCTTAAATATTTTTGGTACACTACAATTCATCGCTAAAAGTGCCTTTTTTAGGTGCTTTTTATTGTGGAAATTGCATTTATGCGATTTTGGTTTAGAAGGAACGAACCGCCAAGACGCATTCGCGTAGCGTCTCCCCTTGGGAGAAGAACGCCAAGGGAAGAGGGTTTTATAGGGTTTTTTCATCGGTCTCTATATTTCTACTAAATTGGGATGCTCCCGTTAAATATTAGGTTTATTTTTTAAACGTTCGCGTAGCGTGCGCGCAGCGCATACCGCAGAGGACACTGAGATGGAAGAATGAGAAGGAAATGCTTTACCATTTCAAGTATGAGGCTTCTATTCCTTGTTCTCGTTTAATTTTGGCATCGGTTTCAAACCAGGTAATCAGTTGCTGTGTGGTTAAGTCTTCTATCGCTACACCGTATTCTTGGGCAATATGCTTGAGGACTTTAAGGGATGAAATTGTTATTCTGGTTAAAAATTTCTCTGAGGAAGATAACAAAGCTGCATCTACTTTTGCTGATTCTTCTAAGGTGAGAAATTGGGTTGTTGGTTGCTGGGGTGGTATATCCATATATTTAGTTTTTACACCTATTTAAATGTTGATTCATGGACAATCAATAATTATTGATTAGTAAGAAGCTTTACTAATTAATTATTAGCCATGATTTAAACTGAATGTGATTGTGTTTGTCTAGCTTGCACCAAATAGCCGCAACGATGTTCACCATCGATAATCCAATGGGTGCGCTCTACGTGACAATCTGGTAGGATTGCTGCAAACATTTCTAATTCATGACCGCAGATGCTAGGGAACGATTCAGCGACATTGGAAATGGCACAGTTATGTTCCATGAAGATAAAGCTATCTTCTTGTGAGGATTCCACTGAGTGATATTCTGCCATGAATCCTTCTGCTTTTCTCAGATTCACTAAATTAGCTACACGTTCTTCTAGTGATCCGTTGCCGACGCGATCGCGGTATTCTTGAGCTTTACGCTCCCACTGTTTTTGTAAAATCGAGGTTACTTGGTCACGGCCTACGGTTTGGGCTAAAGTGTCCAACAGTGAAACTGCAAATTCACCATAGCGATCGCTTTGATGATTGTTTAAACTCCGTTGCAGGCGATCGCGTCCCCGGCGGCTTAACTTATAGATATGCTGTGGCCGCCCCATACCTATTTGTACAGATGAATACAAAACTAGGTCTTCCGTCTCCAAATCTTTCAAATGACGACGAATTGCTTGCTTGCTGACATCTAAAACTTCGGCTAACTCAAAAGCAGTTGCTTGTGAGCGCTTAAGCAGATACTCAAGAATATCTTGCTTGGTTGAGGTCTGGTGAGTAGTCTCCATTTGCTCTACAAGACGCTGCATGAACGTCCCCAAAAATTTTTTTTAGAAAATTTGACTTTAACAACATTGTTGTTGTTAATTTAGCGTAAAATGAAAATAAATTAAACAACCCACAAGTTGTTTTACTCCCAAAGTCCTATTTTAACAGCCGTGTTACCACTCGGAAACACTAACAGGGAAAAGGCTCAAACAGCCCGTCTCCCATTCTTAAAGAGATTTCCGTAAACAGATTCCACGATTCCAGTTCTGAACACAAGAGATTAATACCGATGAGTGTCACTGCCAAAACCTTAGTCAACCAACCCTACAAGTACGGCTTTATTACAGATATTGAAGCCGACACTATCCCGCGTGGACTAAACGAGGACGTTGTTCGCTTGATCTCCGCCAAGAAGAACGAGCCACAATTCATGTTAGATTTTCGCCTCAGATGTTATCGCCAGTGGCTCAAAATGACGGAACCAACTTGGCCGAGTGTCAAGTATCCAGCCATCGACTATCAGAATATTATCTACTATTCCGCGCCCAAGAAGAAGAAAGCCAAGCTCAACAGCTTAGATGAGGTAGATCCTACCTTGCTAGAAACCTTTGAGAAATTGGGTATTTCTCTCTCTGAACAAAAGCGACTAGCAAATGTGGCTGTCGATGCAATTTTTGATAGCGTTTCTGTTGCTACCACATTTAAGGACAAACTCGCCGAAGATGGAGTTATCTTTTGCTCGATTTCGGAAGCTTTACAAGAACATCCCGAACTGGTGCGGAAGTATCTGGGTAGCGTCGTTCCCGCAGCAGACAATTATTTTGCCGCTTTAAATGGTGCTGTATTCAGTGATGGTTCTTTTGTCTATATTCCTAAAGGCGTAAAATGCCCAATGGAATTGTCTACATATTTCCGCATCAACTCCGGGGATACAGGACAGTTTGAACGGACTTTGATTGTGGCTGAAGAAGGAAGCTATGTTTCCTACCTGGAAGGCTGCACTGCGCCGATGTATGATACCAATCAATTACACGCCGCAGTGGTGGAACTTGTCGCCCTGGATAATGCGGAAATTAAATACTCCACTGTTCAAAACTGGTACGCCGGTGATGAAAAGGGTAAAGGTGGAATTTATAATTTCGTGACTAAGCGCGGTTTGTGTCAAGGTGTAAATTCTAAGATTTCCTGGACTCAAGTCGAAACAGGTTCAGCAATTACTTGGAAGTATCCTAGCTGTGTTTTGCTTGGTGATAATTCTGTGGGTGAATTTTACTCGGTGGCGCTGACTAATAATATGCAGCAAGCTGACACGGGTACGAAGATGATTCACGTTGGTAAAAATACTCGCAGTACGATTATTTCTAAGGGTATATCGGCGGGTAATTCTAGTAACAGTTATCGCGGTTTGGTGAAGGTTAATCCTACGGCTAAGGGTGCGAGAAATTATTCTCAGTGTGACTCGATGCTGATTGGCGATAATGCCCATGCTAATACTTTCCCTTATATTCAGGTGCAGAATAACGCCAGTAAGGTGGAGCATGAGGCTTCTACTTCTAAGATTGGTGAAGACCAATTGTTTTATTTTGCTCAACGGGGTATTTCGCCGGAGGACGCTATTTCGATGATGATTAGCGGTTTCTGTAAGGATGTTTTTAATCAGCTACCTATGGAGTTTGCTGTGGAGGCTGACAAGCTTTTGAGTATGAAGTTGGAAGGTAGTGTTGGGTAGTTGGTTTTGGATTAACGAACCGCAAAGGACGCAAAGTTCGCGAAGTTAAGAGAAGAGAAGAGAGAAGATGATTATTGAAAATAGCGATGTTGTGCTGTCTGTTAAGGATTTGACGGCTAGTGTTGATGGGACTCCGATTTTGAAGGGTTTGAATCTTGAGGTTCGCTCTGGGGAAGTTCATGCAATTATGGGACCGAATGGTTCTGGTAAGAGTACTTTTTCTAAGGTTTTGGCTGGACACCCGGCTTATGAGGTGACTGGTGGTGAGGTGATTTTCCAAGGTCAGAATCTCTTGGAAATGGAACCGGAGGAAAGGGCTAGAAGCGGTGTGTTTTTGGCGTTTCAATATCCTTTGGAAATTCCAGGTGTGAGTAATTTGGATTTTTTACGGGTTGCTTACAATTCTCGCCGCAAGGCTCAGGGTTTGGAGGAGTTGGACGCTTTCGATTTTGATGATTTGATTGAGGAAAAGTTGGATGTTGTAAAAATGAATCCGGCTTTTCTTAACCGTAGTCTAAATGAAGGTTTTTCTGGTGGTGAGAAGAAGCGGAATGAAATTCTGCAAATGGCTCTGCTGGAACCAAAGTTGGGTATTCTGGATGAGACTGATTCGGGTTTGGATATTGATGCTCTGAGAATTGTGGCTGATGGTGTGAATCAATTGGCTAGTCCAGAAAATGCCACAATTATGATTACTCACTATCAACGTTTGCTCAATTATATTGTGCCGGATTTTGTCCACGTTATGGCTCATGGTCGCATTCTCATGTGTGGTGGTAAGGATTTGGCGCTGGAATTGGAAGAGCGCGGTTATGACTGGGTTCTGGAAGGTGCTGAGGTGGGTGTGTAATGACGATTCAAGTTTCTCCTAGTCCCGTTCCTAACTCGAATGCTGTGAGTTTGACTTCTACTCTGTTGGATAAAGATAGTTATCTCACTGGGTTGTTAGATGAAGTAACTACACTACAAGCAGCAGATTATTTCCAAGAATTACGCCAAGGTGCTGCTAATTGGGTGCGTCATTCCAGTATCCCCACTACCCGTGAGGAGGAATGGCGGTTTACTGATTTATCAGCACTGCGTCAAGTGCAGTTTCATGTAGAAACACAATTAAAATCAGTTGATATCTCGGCTTTAACTTTACCAGAGGCTGTTAATAGTCGTTTGGTTTTTGTTAATGGTGTTTATGCGCCGGATTTATCCGCAGTTGCAGATTTACCTTCTGGGGTTGTTGTCGGTAATTTGGCGGGTTTTTCTAAGTCTCAGCAGGAAATTGTTAAACATTATTTAGCTCAAGCTGAGGGTTCACAGGAGGTTTTTACCGCTCTCAATACTGCTGGTATCTCTGATGCGGCGGTTGTTTGGGTGGCTCAGAATGTGATTGTGGAAACTCCTATTCATCTGTTGTTTGTTGCTGTTGTTGGTGAACAAGCTACGATTTCTCAGCCTCGTTGTTTGGTGATGGCTGAAACTGGTGGTAGTGTGACTGTGGTGGAAGATTTTATTAACCACAGAGGCGCAGAGGACGCAGAGGGGGTTTACCTCACTAATGCGGTTACGGAAGTTTGGCTGGGTGAGAATGCTCAGGTGAGTCATACTAGAATTGAGCGCGAAGGTGCAGAGGCTTTTCATGTAGGGAAGACTGCTGTTACTCAAGCTCGTGATAGTCGATATACTTGTCATGCTTTGAGTTTTGGCGGTAAGTTATCACGCCACAATTTGGAGATTTTGCAAACTGGCGAACAAACCGAAACGACTCTCAACGGTTTGACGATGATTTCTGATAGACAGGTGGGTGATACTCACAGTGCGATCGCACTTAATTATCCCCATAGTACCAGCACACAGTTACATAAGTGCATTGTAGGCGATCGCGCTCATGCGGTATTCAATGGCAAGGTGTTTGTACCAAAAGCAGCGCAGTTAACAAATGCCGGTCAATTAAATCGCAATTTATTGTTATCATCAAAAGCTAGAGTTGATACTAAGCCCCAGTTGGAAATTACCGCCGACAACGTGAAATGCGCTCATGGTGCTACCGTTAGTCAGTTGGAAGATGATGAAATCTTTTATCTCCAAAGCCGGGGAATTAACGAAGATGATGCGCGTAAGTTGTTAATTAATGCCTTTGCTGCGGAAATTATCAACCAAATTCCCGTTAAATCTCTGCAAGCAGTCCTATTAAACACAGTCAATAGTCTCAAGTCTTTGACTAATGACTAATAACTAATATTTCCTTAATGCTACAAACCCCCAGATTTATCTGGGGAATCAATCCCAAATCCCAAATCCTCAAACCTATAGATTTATCTGTGGAGTCAATCCAAAATCTAAAATCTAAAATCTAAAATTGTTTGACTAATTACCCATGACTTTCACCCCTACCAAAACCCTAGCTGATCAAGTTCGCGCTGATTTCCCGATTTTGCATCAGGAAGTTAACGAGAAACCTTTGGTTTATCTGGATAATGCAGCTACTTCCCAAAAACCTCTGTTCGTGTTAAATATCCTGCGGGATTATTACGAACAATATAATGCTAATGTGCATCGTGGCGCTCATAGCCTGAGTGCTAAAGCTACTGATGCTTATGAAGGTGCGCGAGATAAAGTAGCTAAATTCATTAATGCTGCTTCACGTCAAGAAATCATCTACACCCGCAACGCCAGTGAAGCCATTAACCTGGTAGCCTACAGCTGGGGGATGAACAATTTGCACCCAGGGGACGAGATTATTATGTCGGTGATGGAACACCACAGTAATATTGTTCCTTGGCAACTTGTAGCACAAAAAACGGGTGCGGTGTTAAAGTTTGTGGAATTGACACCAGAAGGTAGTTTTGATTTAGAACAGTTTAAAAACTTGATTTCTGACAAAACTAAATTAGTCGCTGTGAGTCATGTTTCTAATACTTTGGGTTGCATTAACCCAGTAGCAGAAATTGCGAAAATTACTCACAAATATGGTGCAAAATTATTAGTTGATGCTTGCCAAAGTGTACCGCATATGCCTGTGGATGTCCAACAAATCGACTGTGATTGGTTGGTTGCTTCCGGTCATAAAATGTGCGCCCCCACTGGCATAGGATTTTTGTATGGTAAGTTGGAACTGTTAGAATCAATGCCACCATTTTTCGGTGGTGGTGAAATGATTGCCGATGTGTATTTAGATCATTCTACCTACGCAGAATTACCGCATAAATTTGAAGCGGGTACTCCAGCAATTGCGGAGGCGATCGCCTTGGGAGCTGCGGTAGATTATCTTAGTAATATTGGGATGGATAAAATCCACGTCTACGAAGCTGAACTCACAGCTTATTTGTTCCAACAATTAGCGCAAATACCCCAAATCACAATTTACGGTCCCAAACCCAACGCGAAGGGGGAAGGAAGGGCTGCTTTAGCTGCATTTACAGCCGCAGATGTCCACCCCAACGACTTATCGACATTATTAGACCAAGAAGGCGTAGCGATTCGTTCTGGACACCACTGTACTCAACCATTACACCGTCATTTAGGTTTACCGGGAACCGCACGGGTAAGTTTATCTTTCTACAATACCCGCGAAGAAATTGATATTTTCATCAAAGCGCTAAAGGAAACTCTGGACTTTTTTGCTGGTTTCATGAATTAATCTTAGGTGGGCGATGCCCACCTTTGTTAAATAGGCTGTTCAAGTATCTTGCAGCTTTATGGGGAATAAAAACCACAAAAAAGCAATTCGCTCGCTGAATAAACGGATTGATGAACATCAAGAAAAGATTAGACGAGAGTATGAAAAAGATTATCCCGATCAAGGTTTAATTAGACATTGGAAAGCTGAATTTCAAGCTTTTGAGAAGGGGATTCAGCAAGCACTCAAACGATTGGGGAAATAATTATGCAAATTAGCGATGGGCAAAGCCCCGCCTTCGGCGATCGCGTCCTCCCTATTGCCAATTCTACTCTCAGTAAATTAATTACAGAATTAGGCTCTGAATGCCAAAATGTTACGGCCTTAATTTATCAACTTCAGTTACCTTACTTGAGTACAAGGCAACAAGCTGAAATTTTCGCGGAGTTGCTAACTGCTACAATTCATTTACAGGTTCATTGTGGTGATGAATTCCAAGATTTAATTGCTAAAGAGATGGAATCATTACCTGATGATGATGAACAAGAAAATTAGGTTATTAGGGTAAAAGCGCTACAAGTATTTTTATCCTATTTGATTTTTGATAGCTTGCGTGGCGTAGCCATACTTACTTGCGTAGGTGGGGAGTGGTTCATAGTGACGGCAATTCTGACAGGGGCCACTGGGGTTAATAGCACAGCGCATATAACCAGAGCGAGCATTAAAGAAAGCAACTGATATCGCCGATGAGGTAACCCACGCCTTCCAAATAATAGCGATCGCCTTCAACAGGTCTGATGTAATCTCGGATGGGTCTTCGTGACAAATTCGCAGCGCTTGTCTCATCCGGAGGCGTGTCCGCGAATGGGTTTTCCGGATCACCCACAGAGAAAATAAGGACGGTAATAAACCAATGAAAATTACTAACAGCGTCTTCAGCACCTGCTCTTTACCTCCTTGATGCGCTGACTACTCTTTTTTGATGTTACACCGCATTTTTGCCCAAAGTGCAACCACTATAGTAGTTTCGCCTAAATGGTGGGGTAAAATGCACAAGTCAAGAATAAATATTGTGCAAACTCACAAATCAGCGTAAGCGATCGCAGGAGGCAAGAAATGGGATTGGCTGAGTTAAGAATTGTGTTAGTGGAACCCGCAGGACCGTTGAATGTCGGGTCAATTGCTAGGGTAATGAAAAATTTTGGTTTACATAACTTAGTCTTAGTCAATCCCCAATGCGATCCAGTGGCGGAAGAAGCCTTGAAAATGGCAGTTCATGCCAAAGAAATCTTAGAATCTGCGGTATTGGTAACAACATTACCAGAAGCATTGCAGGGATGTGTGCGAGCGATCGCCACCACAGCCCGTGTGCGTGACTGGGAAACACCCTTAGAAAATCCCCGTACCGCCCTACCTTGGTTACTAGAGTCACCATCCGAACCCGCAGCCCTAATTTTTGGTAGAGAAGACCGGGGTTTAAGTAACGAAGAATTAAATTATGCCCAGCGATTTGTTCGCATACCCAGCAGTGAAAATTATTCATCCCTAAATTTAGCCTCAGCCGTGGGTATCTGCTGCTATGAACTGGCACAATATACAGCACCACCAACAACACCACCCCCCAGCCCCACAGAACTGGCATCTTTGGATATTGTGGAAACCTACTACCAACAATTAGAATCTCTACTACTAGATATTGGTTATTTGTATCCCCATACAGCCACCAGTCGCATGGCCAAATTCCGGCAATTGTATAATCGCGCTCACCTGCAAACCAAGGAAGTAGCTATGCTGCGAGGGATTTTGCGCCAAATAGAATGGGCTTTAAAAAACCAGGGTAATGAAAACTTCTGATGTATCATTTAAGATATACAGAATTATCCCCCGAAAATAGTTAATATAGCTTAAACTAAACACAAAAAAGCTACTAGAGCAAAGGGTGATTTCCGCCTCTAGCTGCTTCAGGAGTCAGTTTTGGGTCGGGAGTCTGCTGGAAAACAAGCGAGTGGGTCACAAGGAGTAACAGTGTCAGAGTCAAGTGACAAACTAAGAAATTTCTCGCGGCGTGAACCCACCAACCGCCGCCCGCGTCCGAGTAAAGGGCAAAAAGTGGGCAAGAAAAAAGTAAAAGTACCACTACAGCAGCAGCGTCCTGGCAAAAAAGAAGTAGGTTTAACGCGAGTTAACCATCATATGGTACCTCCCCCAACGACTGGGGTAAGGAGGTCAAAACCAGGGCTAGTGATGCCAGCAGCCGTCAAACCCATTGCATATATGAATGGGACGACACCACCCTTGAATTCCCACACAGTCAAGCTTAAGACTGTGCGGGTACAGAAGCCAGTCATGCCAAAAATGGGCAGACGAGTGTCACGCAAAACGCGGTTAAAGCCAATGGCCAAAACCATGTTATATGTTTTGCGCTTGTTGATTGTGGGAGTCGGGATTGGTGCCATTGTGGGTACGATCTTATCAATCTTCGACCCTGCTAGTCGTATGCCCAGTAATTCGGCGGCACAATCTCATCATGTTGGGACTAATCAGCCACAACTTCCCCCCAATTCTGCTGCCGGCTTATACTTATCCCAGGAAATTACCCCCTTGAAAGATGCAGTACAAAATTTGGCAATTGCAAGCCCCAATCTCAGACCTGGGGTTTTCTTGGTTGATTTAGAAACTGGGGGCTACGTAGATGTGAATAGCTCCGCCACTTTCTCAGCCGCTAGTACCATCAAAGTGCCGATTTTAATCGCCTTTTTCCAAGATGTGGATGCAGGTAAAGTCCGCCTGGATGAAATGCTGAGGATGGAAAAAGAGATGGTGGCTGGTGGTTCGGGAAATCTGCAATACCAACAAGTGGGAACCCAGTACAGCGCCCTGGAACTCGCCACTCAAATGAGTGCAAGCAGCGATAACACAGCAACTAATATGCTGATTGCCCGGCTAGGAGGTATGGAGGCGCTAAATCAGCGTTTTCTGCGCTGGGGATTGTCAGCTACAGCAATTCGTAATCCTCTGCCAGATTTACCAGGAACAAACACCAGTAGTCCTAGAGATTTGGGAAATTTGCTGGCTATGGTCAATCAGGGTAATTTAGTGAGTATGCGATCGCGTGATCTGATCCTGGATATTATGCGCCGTACAGAGCGAAATCATTTGTTACCTTCCGGTTTAGGAGCAGGCGCAAGAGTATACCATAAAACTGGTGATATTGCAACCATGTTGGGTGATGTGGGTTTAATTGATATCCCCACAGGTAAGCGCTACATCGCTGCTGTTATGGTACAACGCCCCAATAATGATCCCCTGGCCGAAAAACTGATTAGCGCTATTTCTGGCGCTGCTTACCAACAATTTAGCCAGAATACTGCACCCAATCCCATGAACAATCCTCCCGTACCTAACAATATGGGCAATATTATGCCCCCAAGTGGTACTCAATCCCCATTCTCAACTCCCCAAAATTTACCCTCAAGATAAGTTTTGGTCAATTAACTTTTTTGATATCGCATTCCGGGAAGTTGCGAAACTAAACCCATAAGTTCCAACTGTAATAATGCACTGGAAACTGAGCCAGTATTCATCCCGGTTTTCTGCACAAGATAATCAAAGGGTAAAACATCAGAGGCGATCGCATCCATGACTTGTTGCAGTTCTGATGATAACTTCGGCAAATTTAACTGTTCTGGAATTGGTGGGGTATCAATAGTATCAATTTTGGGGATTGCTCCGAGCATTTTTAAGAGTTCGTCCAGTTCCTTGAGAACCAAAGAAGCACCTTGATTGAGCAATTTTAAACATCCTTGAGATGGATAATCATCTATTCTTCCAGGTAATGCATAAACATCTCTACCAAATTCATTCGCATAACTAGCCGTAATCAAAGCCCCAGACTTCACAGGCGCTTCCATGACCAACACGGCACGGCTTAAACCTGCAATAATCCGATTACGGCGGGGAAAGTGAGTGCGATCTGGTGGGGTTTTGCTGGAATATTCACTCACGACTAACCCTTGAGTCAAAATCTGCTTGTATAAATCCCGATTTTTAGGCGGGTAGATGACATCGACACCAGTTCCTAAAACTGCAATGGTTCTTCCGCCGGCTTTCATCGTGGCCAGATGGCTTTCTGTATCAATTCCCTCCGCCATACCAGAAACAACTGTAAAGCCATTTTTAGCCAAAGTTGTGCTAATTTGGCGAGTCCAACGAATCCCATAATCTGAAGGGCGGCGTGTTCCGACAATCCCCACCAGTGGTTTTTGTCCTAGATTTTCTAGCAGTTCAACTTCACCACGATAGTATAAAATGGGCGGTGGACTGGGAGTTTCCAGCAACAACCGGGGATAATCTGCCTCAGCTGGTGTCCAAAAATGAGGGTTTTCTTGCTGGTGTTGGATCAGTAATTGTTCTGGATGCAGATGCGATCGCTGTGCAACTACTTTCTCTAATGTCTGAAAACCAAAACCTTCAACTTCTCTTAACTGAGCTTTGGTAGCATTCCAAGCTGTGGCTAACGTGCCAAAATGTTGGTGTAGTCGTCGCAGTAACACTGGCCCCACCCCAGAAATTCGCGCCCAAGCTAGCCAATATGCTCTTTCTTCTACCACAATTGAGTATTCCCAAATTAGATTGGTCTATCTATAACCAGGCGCATGGATGCAATAGTTGGAAAAGTTATTTTTCATAGTTTCCCACCGTAATTTAATTTATCACTTCTGCGGCAATTTAGGTATAAATAACTCTGCCTGCTAAAAAACGCCAAAGCGTTACTTTGACGAATGTATCTTTATTGTGGATACATTTATGAGAATATATTAGGACTTACGCAAGAACTCTCGGAAATCCTCTTCCCTTCTCCCTTGGCGCTAGCCTCTCCCTTTGGGAGAAGGGGAGACGCTAGTAGCGTGCCGGAGGCTCTAGCTATGCCGTTGGCGTTCGCGTAGCGTGTCGCAGACAAGCCTCTCTTAGAGAAGGCTTTACGTTTCCTTCGTGCCTTTGTGGTTCGTTTCTCCGTTGCTTGTGCGACAGTGTAGGTACTTCACCCTAGAGACTAGAAACTCAAAACAGACTATGATCCCAGAAGAAATTGGGGGTACGCTCACGAAATTATTTAGTACAGCAGAAGTTAAAGCGATCGCCCCTGGCTCGTGGCAAATAGACACCTCTACTTTTCGGCTGTTGGTACTGCTTTCCGAAGACAATACGTGGTTACGAGTTCTACTACCCATTGTCCCCATACAAGAAGCCCAACCGTTTTTAGCACAGTTTTTAGAAGCCAACTTTGATGACACGCAAGAAGTCCGCTATGCTTTGTTTGATGGTGTAATTTGGGCAGTGTATCAACACAATAGTGAAACTTTGGTAAGTGGAGATTTTGCGAGTGCGATCGCCCGACTGATATCTTTATACGAAGCTGGTTTAGATAACGTCTTCAACCGTCTCATTGAAAGTCGCATTCGGCAAATTATCCAGACAGCAAAACAGCAAGGACAATCCCTTTCAGCTACCATGCAAAATCTCGAACGTTTTTACGCAGAAGGATTGTTGGGTGAAATCAACCAAACCTCAGAAAGCAGAGAACAAGTATTAACAGCTTGGCAGCGTCAACTAGAGCGCTTATGGGATGAGATAGATATTAAACTAGAATAAGATCCCCATTTATCTGTGTTCATCTGTCTCATAGCCTCCTTTATTCCACCAAACTATTCATGGATATCATTGAAATCCTCAAACAAGACTATCAAAGATTTCCCCTCAATCAAACATACAGCATTTATGCTGAGAACGTTTATTTTCAAGATCCATTAACCAAATTTCGGGGAGTGAAACGCTATCAGCAGATGATTAAATTCATCCAAACATGGTTTATCAATCCCCAGATGGACGTACATGATATTCAACGTTTAGGAGACACCATCAAAACCGAGTGGACACTTAGCTGGAATACACCCATCCCTTGGAAACCCCGGATTTCCATCTCCGGTTGGAGTGAACTAAAAATAAACTCTGCTGATTTGATTATTTCTCACATCGATTATTGGCACTGTTCACCCCTAGACGTAATCAAACAGCATTTATTTACTTGAACAGTTGATAATGTAAATAAATGTAAATAATGCTGAGATAGGACGTAATCATCCATGCGTGTAATTTTGATGACAGGCAAAGGCGGCGTAGGTAAAACCTCCGTTGCTGCGGCCACTGGACTCCGTTGTGCAGAACTGGGCTACCGCACACTGGTTTTGAGTACAGACCCCGCTCACTCGTTAGCAGACAGTTTTGACTTAGAAATGGGACACGCACCGCGAGAAATTCGCTCCAACTTGTGGGGTGCAGAACTCGATGCGCTGCAAGAACTAGAGGGAAATTGGGGTGCGGTGAAGCGTTACATCACCCAAGTTCTACAAGCCAGGGGTTTAGAAGGAGTTCAAGCAGAAGAATTAGCCATCTTACCCGGTATGGATGAAATTTTCGGCTTGGTGAGGATGAAACGCCACTACGATGAAGGCGAGTTTGATGTTTTGATTATCGACTCAGCACCCACAGGTACAGCATTACGCCTGCTGAGTTTACCTGAAGTTGGCGGTTGGTATATGCGCCGGTTTTACAAGCCATTTCAAAACATCTCAGTCGCACTTCGACCTTTGGTAGAACCTTTCTTTAAACCCATTGCGGGTTTTTCTCTCCCAGATAAAGAAGTGATGGATGCACCTTATGAGTTTTATGAGCAAATTGAAGCTTTGGAAAAAGTATTAAGTGATAATACACAAACTTCAGTGCGCCTCGTCACTAATCCCGAAAAGATGGTAATTAAAGAATCTCTCCGCGCCCATGCTTATCTGAGTTTATATAATGTCGCCACAGACTTAGTGATTGCTAATCGCATCATTCCCCAAGAAGTCCAAGACCCCTTTTTCCAACGTTGGAAAGAAAACCAGCAGCAATATCGCCAGGAAATACATGATAACTTTCTGCCTCTACCTGTAAAAGAAGTGCCGCTTTTTTCTGAGGAAATGTGCGGTTTAGCTGCTTTAGAACGCCTGAAAGAAACTCTCTACAAAGATGAAGACCCCACTCAGGTATATTACAAAGAAACAACTATTAGAGTTGTGCAAGTGGACAAACAATATAGTTTGGAAATTTACTTACCTGGGATTCCCAAAAACAAAATTCAACTGAGTAAAAATGGTGATGAATTAAACATTACTATTGGCAACCATCGCCGTAACTTAGTCTTACCACAAGCTTTGGCAGCACTACAACCAGGGGGAGCCAAGATGGAAGATGACTATCTCAAAATTCGCTTTACTGACAATGTAAAAGTTTAATTTCTCTGATAGATTAATCCACAGATAAATAGTCAAAAGTAGAGATTTGGTGTCTGCTTATCTAGTCTCTACTTTTGACTTGAAATATTTACTGATGAGCTTAATGTGTTATTTTAATTTTAGGCAATAGTTTAGATAAAAATACATTTTGTTAGCAATAATTAGTTATTTTTGGAAAATGGAACTTTTTAGGAAAAATCTAAATCATATTGAGAAATGTTTCGCCCGTAGTTACACTGTGGACAAAACTATGCAATCAATTACAGAATGTTTCTATCAGGACTTACGCAAAAATATGGAAAAACGAACCACGTAAAGCCTTCTCTACGAGAGGCTTGTCTGCGACACGCTACGCGAACGCCAACGGCATAGCTAGAGCCTCCGGCACGCTACCGCGAACGCTTACCGCGTAGCGTCTCCCCTTCTCCCAAAGGGAGAGGCTAGCGCCAAGGGACAAGTTAAGAAGGTTTCAGAGAGTTCTTGCGTAAGTCCTAATGTGCTTGGTTTAATTTAAATTGTCGCGTAGCCCGGCTACGCCCGCTCCCTATTTGTGCCAGTTGCATCGCTTGTATAATACAAATGTACTTTAATTTAGCGTAGGCGTAGCCCGCCGCAGGCATCGCCTGTGCCAGTTGCGTAAGTCCTATTTAAATGTAATTCGTAACCAAATTTAGGAACGGAATTTTGGATTGAAATTCCCGTTCGTCATATTCGTGCTAATTTCTAAGTTGTACGGGCATAGCTAAATAGGTCATTTTTAAACCTCCTAATGGTGTAAAAATTACTGGGGTCAGGGCTTGATTTAGGTGCATTTGAATTTCGGAGGATGGTAACTCTTTCAACCCTTCCATTAAATATTTAATGTTAAAGGCAATTTCTATATCTTCCCCAGATATTTGTGCAGGTATGGACTCTCTACCGCTACCCACGTCTTGGGCTTCACAGGATAAGGTAATTTCCTGGGAGGCGCTGTTAATGCTAACTTTGACGATATTATTCTTCTGGTCAGCTAATACGGCGATTCGCTCTAAAGTGCTGATTAATTGTTTGCGCTCAATTGTCAATTGGCGCTCAAATTGGCGGGGAATTAGTTGACGATAGGCGGGATATTGACCATCTAAGGTGCGGCTGGTTAAGCGTTGATTTTGCCATGCAAAGACTACTTGACCTTGATCTAAATATAAGGCGATCGCTTGATCTGAGGCAGCATTATGACCCAACATCCGTTGTAGTTCCCGCAAGGCTCTCGCTGGGACTGTCACCTCTAGTTGCTCACTATTGTCTAGGGGACGCTCGTTAGTAGTTTCTAGCACTGCTAGGCGATGTCCATCTGTCGCTGCAAATTCTAGGGTGTCTTGTCTAACTGTTAAATGTACTCCTGTCAATACTTGCTTGGTTTCATCACCACTGGTAGCAAATAATGAACCTCGTAATCCTTCAATTAATGCGGCTGTAGTTAGTTGAATGGGTTCAGCATTTTCAATGATGGGAAGTTCGGGGAACTCTTCCGCGCTCATGGCTCGGACTTGATAATGTCCACTCTTGGGTGTGAGGGTGACAATTAAACCTTCCCCTGTGGCTGTTTCTGATTCTAGGGCTGATTCATCGTCTAGGGTAACTTCTCCTTCAGGAAGACGTGAGGTGATGTCTACAAGTAGTTTAGCAGGGAGTGCGATCGCTCCTCCTTCTAATACTTCAGCATCAAAGCTGGTACGAATACCCAAACTCAGGTCAAAAGCGGTTAAGCTGACTTGATTGGTTTTTGCATCTGCTTGTAGCAGCACATTCGCCAGTACTGGATGAGTTGGGCGTGATGGTACTGCACGGCTGACAAGTGAAAGGTTGGTACTAAGATCGCTTTGGGTGCAAACTAATTTCATAAGGACTGGGTTGTTTATTTGTATTAATCAAATCACAAATTGAATTGTGGAAAATGTGGAAAACTTGTGGAAAACTCTCCTAGTTTTTCCACAGGGTAATTATACTGCACTCAAGTTTTCCCCAAAAAATCATGTTTTTTCCCCAAATTAATTTAATTTAAATTAGTTTTTATACTTTACTGGCGCTGTTGTTTGCTGTTCATGTTGATGCGATCGCTCAATTGACGCAGGGTTTGTACTAAAGTGCGATCGCTTTGCAGGAGTTGGGCAATTTTATCACAACTATAAATCACCGTTGTATGGTCTTTTCCCCCAAATTCTTCACCAATTCTCGGTAAACTTAAATCAGTGTGTTGGCGCATCAGATACATTCCAATTTGACGCGCCCAACTAATTTCTCGTCGCCGGGAGTTACTTTTCAGGTCTTCAATTGAGATCGCAAAATTATCACCAATAACTGATAATATCACCTCTGGGGTAGCTGCGACTTTCTCACTTTGTCTTTCTAAAACTGGTGTAATATTCTCCACCGTCATCGGTAAACCCCAAATAGAAATATAAGCCAGCGCCCGAATTAAAGCTCCTTCCAACTCGCGAATATTATTCGTGTAATTAGAAGCAATATACTCAATAACATCCCTGGGGAGGCGAATATTTTCGTATTCAGCCTTTTTTTGGAGAATGGCCATTCTAGTTTCTAAATCTGGGGTTTGCACATCAGCAATTAAACCCATAGAAAACCGGGAACACAGACGTTCTTGCAACTGAGGGATATGGTGAGGAGGACGGTCGGAAGCGATGACAACTTGCTTACCGGCTTCATGTAAAGTATTAAAAGTATGAAAAAATTCTTCTTGGGTATACTCCTTACCCTCGATAAACTGAATATCATCGACTAACAAAACATCAGCCGCCCGGTAATGTTCCCGGAAATTTTGCATACTATCATTACGGATAGCTGTAATTAAGTCGTTAGTAAATTGCTCTGTAGAGACATAAAAGATTTTAGAATCTGGACAGATTTGAGAGCGATAATGACCAATAGCTTGCATCAGGTGAGTTTTTCCCAAGCCCACACCACCGCATAAAAATAAGGGATTAAACTCCCTCCCTGGTGATTCTGCAACCGCCAAAGAGGCTGCGTGAGCCATGCGATTATTAGCACCAACGACAAACCGCGAAAATACATATTTAGAATTTAAGTCTTTTGGAGGTTGCTTGTTTTGCGGAACACTTTCAGCAGTCATGCTTTGGCTAGGTAATTCCCAAGTAACTTCCGATTCCCCCAAATTAGTCATTTCATCACCCTGAGCCACTGTAAGGTAGATTTCCACGGTATGACCCAAAATATCTTGCACTACATTAGCAATGGTGTTGATGTAATATTTTTGTAACCAATTACGCGCAAAAGGGTTAGGAGTAATAATTACCAAGCAATTATTTTCTAATCGCTCGGCGTGAGCAGTTTTTATCCAAGTTTCAAAGGTGGGACGGGATAATTCTAACTGTAAGCGCTCTAGCACCTGACTCCACAGATTGTCAATGGGAATTTCCATTATTTATTTACCACCTTTGCTACTAATCGTCACAATCGAAGATGTCAGAAAGCACTAATTTAGTATTGATAAGTTCTAGACTCAAACCAGCTTTTGAGTT